>JAJRYU010000544.1 GCA_024275615.1 Planctomycetota bacterium | reverse complement strand
ATTGGCCAGGAAATGTTCGTGAACTCCAAAATGAGTTGCGTTCGATGGTTGCTCTCGGTGGTGCTGCGTTGGAAAAATCAGATGTGCCTAGCCACATCCAAGAGCAAGTGGAGCTCCTGGTCGGTGAAGACTCTGGTTTTCACGACCTGAATGAGTTGATCGAATCGATAGAGTCGCGTGAGATAAACAAGGCCTTGCGGCGAACGAAAGCGAACAAGACCAAAGCAGCAAAACTCCTGGGAATCAGCCGTTTTGCGCTGCAGAGGAAAATGGAAAAATACGATCTCGATAGTCCGTCAAAAAACTGAATGACCCATCGGATCCGAAGGAGAAGGAATGAAAAATCTTGGTTGGAAACTGATGGCGATTAGCGCTGTCGTTCTTGTCTTGGTGAACACCAAGGCCACTTCGTCCGCGTCCTCATCCAAGGTGCGCGTCGACTCCCCAAGTACGGTGCCAATGGCTGTCCTCGAAACTGCTCGTGATAAAAAGGAAGCTGAAGAAATTGCAGCCATGCTTGGCAAGCGCATGAAATTCTTTGAAACAGAGAATTTCACCTGGTGCACATCCTTGCCCAAAGGCAAGATGACCAAGATCATGAATGAAGCGGAACGCTGCTACAAGATCTTTGCCCAGGAAGCGGGCTATTCCAGTTGGAAGAAGTTTTGGGCCGGAGGCCGCAAATGCATGGGAGTGATCGTCCCGAACAAACGCGACTACCGCAAGTACATCAAGTGGTATGCCAAGAAATATCCCGTTTATAGCAAGGAACAATTCGTCAAGAACCACGTCCGTGGCAACTGGTTTTCAGAACCCGCGACGCGCAATGTCATGGTGACTCACCTGAAACCCAATGATGAAATCTTTGTCGGGGCGATCATGTGCCATCTAATGGGGCATCAGTGCATCGATAGACACAGATTCAACAACAACTTCACTCCTGGGTGGCTGCGGGAGAGCATGGGGCTCTACTTTCAAGGCAAAGTGCACGGTCGTATGCAATGTGGATCATTCGATGATCCCTACGGATTGGGTGAAGAGGATGAAGCTCGACAAAAGGGCCTCAAGAACTTGGAATTCAAGAGCCGTGTCAAGAAAAGCATCGGCAAGCATCGGCTAAAAAACACGAAGAACATCTTTCAACTGGCAACACTCAAAGAACTCACTTTTCTTGATACTCAAAAAGGGCACCTCATTGTTTCTTGGATGCTGAAGAAGCGAGGCAACCTTGCCAAGTTCATTGCGGCGACCAAGAGCGCATGGCCAGGTGACATCGTCATGGAAAACACCAAAGGGAAGGTCAAGGCTCAAACCAAAGCCCTCAAATCGGTTTTTGGTGTGACGCCAGAAGATGCGGACAAGGCACTCCGGGCCTTTGCTAAGAGTGGCTATTGAAATGATATGAATCACAAGGGCGATCGAGGTTTTCCCCAGATACCGGGATACACTCTTGAGTCTATCTTAGGCCGTGGCTCCATGGCCACGGTCTACCGTGCTCGCCAAGAGGGCATGGACCGCACTGTTGCGCTAAAGGTGCTTGAGGAATCTTTTCTTGACAACGAGAAGATCACTCAACGCCTCATGACAGAGGCGCGCATTGCCGCCCGATTCAATCACCCCCATATCGTCCGAGCACTTGACGCCGGTGTCCACGGACGTACTTGTTACTTTGTCATGGAGCTAGTCGACGGACAGAGTGTAAGGGATCTGCTCGAAACCCAAGGCCCCTTGAGCGAGGTTCTTGCAGTCGACCTCGCCATCGAAGTCGCTGAAGCTCTTTTTCAGCTTCATAGCGAGCACATTGTCCATCGTGATGTCAAGCCGGCAAATATCCTGTTGGATCAAGAAGGTAACGCCCTTCTTGCTGATCTTGGGCTTGCCAAGATTCAAGTCGGTTCTTCCGGAAATAGTCAAGATCATGCTGTTGGCACGCCGGCCTACATGTCGCCAGAGCAGGCCAAGGAACCCGATAGCGTTGATGTGCGCACGGATCTTTTTTCGCTAGGGGCAACTCTCTATCACGCCGTTACAGGAATCTCTCCATTTGATGGTCCATCCGTAGGGGCCGCCATCACCAAGGTTCTCTATCACGAGCCTGCAGAGATTCGAGAGTTGAATCCAGAGATCTCAGATTCATTCTCTGACGTGGTGACGAAGCTACTGTGCAAAAAACGAGATGACCGCTATTCCTCGCCACGGGAACTTCTGAGAGACCTCCGAGCAATACGCCGAGGCGCGGCTCCGAGGCATGCACAAGCCAATAGCAAGAAATGGAGCAACCAGAAGATTGCCGGGGTCGCCACTTTTTTTCTTGCTGTCGTTTTGGCCGCCTATTTTTCTCTCCCAGGAAGTAAGGATGAGGACACTTCCAAACGGGAAACTCGCGCGGCCAAGAAGCTGAATCTCAATGATAAGACCTTTGCTGAAGACAATGTTCAATCTGTCATCCAACGCAGCCTCTTGAGTGTTCGCACGAAGATCGCCGTCGGACAATTGGCGGCCGCCCAGGACGATCTTAAGGTCGTTGCCCCCACGCGTCTCGCGCAAGAGTTGGGTATTTCCTTGGCGAAGATTCCTTCTTGGGTCCGTATTCGATTCGAAAATGAAGGTCGCAAGCTGGAGCAACAGATCACCGCGCTCAGAAAAAAATCTGGCGATGCGGCCATGACCACCGCTCTATCTCTCTATACAGAGACTGCTCGGCGCCGCGCTGCCATGGGGACATTTCTCTCCAAGAGTGAGTTCTCTGAACTCTTGGCGAAGAACCCAATACCGAATGCAAATAGGTTCGATGAGAAAACTCTTGAGCTCGCCCGCAAACGTGTCGCTGAAGAGATCCGCGGAGAATGGCGCATTGAGTTTAACGAGTCGATCGAAAGACTGCGCTTCTTGTTGAGCGAAAACAACTTTGACCAGGCACGCCGCACCATCAAGACACTGATGGATCGCAAGCCTGGTGCGTTGGGAAGCGGTTTTCTCAGCAGGGTCAAGAGTATTGAGGATCGGTTTTCGTCGTCACGAGTGGAGCTTACTCGTCAGGTGGAGAATCTCCTGGCTACCGTTGACATCCTGCCTCCCCGAGGCTCCCCAGAACTACGCAAAAGAGAATTTGCACCCCTCATTAGTCGTTTTGCCACGATGAAAGTGATCCTTGGCGGTGCATTTGCCGATGACGATCCTCATTGGCGTGATTTCTTCATGGTGCGCAAGATTCTCCTGCGCTCACGGGCCTGGTTGCGGCAGGCATCCGCGAGTCTCGAAGCCAAGGAATTGAATCCTGAACTCATCCTCACACTTCTCGACGGTGAAGAAGTTAGCGGCTTTGCCGTCGAATGGGTCAAAAAAGGCGTGGCGAGCCTTAAGATGCTCAATGGCGGCAAGCAACGACAGATCCATGTTCAGGAACTTTCTGTCAGTACCTTGAAGTCACTTCAGAAACGAAAACTGGACTCACTTGATTCGCAGGTGGAGGCTTGGTTCCACTATTGTGATGGCGAACTAGTTGCGGCTGAAGTGTCCTTGGGATCTCTTGCAGAGGCCACTCAATTTGCCCTGTTCATGGCACCTCGACTTGAGCGGGCATGGAAAACCCTGGCACATGTCGCCACACCACGAGGCAAAGAGGCGTTTCGGTTGTGGCGCCACGCCATGGCCGAATATGGCGCGGGGAATTGGGATGTAGTCTTGGCAGCAGCAAAGAACATCCTCGATTCAAAAGAGTTGAAAGAAACTACGTGGTATCAAGCAAATCGCGAAAGCATTCAGTTAATCGCCGAAAAAGCACAGATGCGAAGTCGAATTTCTGTGGCTCTAAAAGGTCTGAAAGGGCAGGTTGATGTCTTTGATTTGGAACCAATCTCAATAGGGCTGGTCTGGAGTTTCGACGACAAGAGTGAGGGCGAAGATTTTCGCCTGCCGCGTGATGTGTCCTGGGAGTCTGGTGTCCTGAGGCGTGAAGCTCTCATGGCGCCACTTCCCGTGCGCCCTGATCGTGTGGAGCCTATCGTCTTTCGCTTGCCCATGAGTTTGTCGCAGGTTCCGTTCGAAGTCACGATAAACTATCGAACGTCAGTTCGTGAAGAAGACGCGCCGCGGTGTTTGGTTTTTTCTGCATTCGGTATCAACGTTGCTCTTCTCAGTCGGCTGCGCACTCATCGATTGATGCACCTGCAACTCCACGGCGTCGAAAAGAGCCTCCTTGAGTTTGCCGAGTATGGTCGTGCAGCGATTTGGCGCGGGGGCGCCGATGGGTTTGGTGCGGCGTTCGCCGAATCCGGTTTGTCCACCGATTTCTTGTTCAAGACAAACACCCGATACAGCCTGCGATTCAGGTTCGACGGCCCGGACAAAAAGCTAAGTGTCTTTGTTGATGACCGTCTCATTCTCCAGCGTGAAATGAGTTTCGACCAAACCACTGGTGATTCATTTTCCCTCAGAATACCCATGCCCCACGTCATCGAGAGGATTCAAATGTCCTGCGGTCTGGCGCTAGGTGAGTGAAGTTTGATGATATGTAACCTGCTTGTCCATAAGATCTTATCGAGATTTGTCTTGGTGTGCCTCGAGTCCGACGAGCGCCAAGAGATAAGTCTCTTGGCCATCCCGCCTGGATGCTTACAATGGTCCCGATGGACATCGACAAAGCAATCTATGATGGCGCAGCCACAGCCGAAATTACCGGCCTCACTGGCTTGTTTCGCGGGGCCCAAGCGACAATTCGCTTAGGACAATCCCTGGTTGTTGGGCGCTCTCGCATGTGTGATCTGAGCGTGGCCCGTTCCGAAGAGTGCGTTCGGCTGAGCAAAGCGGCACTCGAATCCCACAAGAGTTACCGCAAGATCTCGCGCCAGCATTTTCGAATTTGTCTCACCGGCAAGGATCGGATTGAAGTAGAAGATCTTTCAACAAACGGAACCGTCGTCAACGGATTTCGTATCGACCGGATTGTGATCGACGATTTTGCCTCCGGTAACAACAAGCTGTCGATTCAATTTGGCCATGGTGAATTGATCGAGGTTACGGCGGCGGGTGCGGCTGCGGCCCAGTCAAGTGAAGCCTTGACCGAACAACGAGCTGTTCCCACATTTGACCCCCAAGAGCACTTGAGTGGCGTCGATCCCACGCACACGCCTGTTCCCTAACCTGCCGCCGACCTACCGATTCTGCATTCATGACCTCGCGACCATCAGCGGCAGCATGGCGCCTGACTTCTGCGTCCTGCGCCAATCACGACCCATTCTTATGAATAAGGAGGGTTGAGCTTAGGTCGGCGCGCCTTTGTTGGGCTTAAGATTCGGTTCTGGCAGAGGTTGATTGTCGAGCGCAGCGTCACAAACCTGGGCCACGCGGACGGGTGAAATGAGCCGCATGCAATCCACATCTGGGCAATCGCGGTAGCGGCACGGGCTGCAAGCCAGATTCATGAAGAGAGCCCGTTCTTTGTGTTCGAATGGATAGTAGAATCTGGGATCATAGGGGCCGAACAATATCACTGTCTTTTTGCGTTGTGCTGCTGCCAAATGTACTGGGCCGGTATCTGAGCCAACGACGAGATCGGCTTGGCTCATCAAGTAACCGACCTGGCGCATGTTCTTGAGGTCAGGGGCACGATGAATTCTGTGTTTCGCTGCGTTCAGAATCTTGTCGACAACTTCGATTTCATCGGGGCCCCAATTGATGATGACACGGGCTTGTCTGCTCAGGACAAAATAGTCTGCGATGGATGCGTAGTACTCGGGATCCCATCTTTTGCTCTTGAACCACGAACTTGTTCCGGGGTTGAGGACAATCAATGGCCCACCATTGGGCAAATCACGAACAAACTGATCGACGATTACCTTGTCATTTGGCTGGAACTGAAAAGGCGGCCACAAGAAAGTGGGGGCGATCCCAATCAAGCCCAAAAGGCGAATGTCTCTCTCCATGCGATGCATGATTTCCCCGTTAAGGGCAAGGCGAGTGGTGGTGAAGAGCCAATTGGGTTCCTTGGTGTCCCCTTGGGCAAAACCGAGTTTTGTCACTGCTCCGGTCGCTCGGGTGACAAGCCCACTCTTGATATTGCCCTGAAAGTCGATGGCGAGGTCGAATTTGCGCTCTCTAATTTCCCGCCCGAATCGTCTCATGGCTTTCCACACCGCAAGCAAAGAGGCCCCTTCAGCTCGCATCTTTTTCCAGGACCGTCGAGGCATGATGATGACTTCATCGAGCAATGGGTGGTTTGCCAAGAGGTCAGCGGCGCGGTCTTCGACAATCCAAGTGATCTTTGAATGCGGGAATGACTGGCGTAATAGAGTCAAGGCGGGCATGGCGAAGATGACATCGCCAATGGAGGAGAGGCGAACAATTGCTATGTTCTCGAACTTTCCGCCTTTCATGGTTTCCACTATGACTGGTTGTCGTCCTCAATCGGTGTGTCGGTAGGACTCTCAGGTTCGTCTTTTTGTTCCTCCAGCTCCTGGCGCAAAAGTTCAGCGATTCGCGCCGAGCCTTCGATGGATTCGTCATAGACAAAACGGATTTGAGGGGAGCGGCGGGTGCGGAGAGCACCAGCCACTTCTTTTTGAATGAAACCACAGGCGTCGTGGAGGGCTCGTTCGCATTTGTTCCGATCGCCATCGCCGCCAAGCATGGAATAGCCGATAGAACAGTTGGAT
>JAJRYU010000543.1 GCA_024275615.1 Planctomycetota bacterium | reverse complement strand
GTATTCTTCTGATCCAAAAATCTGCGGTGAGGTGGGACTCTAAAATACCAAGAACATCAGTAGAATAAGTTCGTGGGTCTTTTCTCCCATGGATCTGGCTGGCGACATTTGTGGAACATGCGACGACGATCCCAGCGAACAGAAAAAAAGCGATGCAATTTATCCTCGATCGAGTTTTGGTCTTGCTGTCACACACAGTCATCGTTCCCAGAAAAATTCACCGAGAGATTATGGCAAGAGTCATGATGGGAATGAACTCTACATGCCGAACACGCGAGGTGCAAGCAGGGCGTGCTGCCACGGTATTTATCAAGGCAAAGAAGGCAGCCCCCACCCTCGTTGCATCTTGTCATAGGTCGCCCTCGGCAAGTGAATGAGAAGAGGTTTCTTTTTGGGCTGTATCCAGCGGAGAACGATCGCCATCGTATCTTCCGCGATGGCTGTGCAACCGGATGTGGTGGTGTTTGGGTCTTGCCAAAGATGAAGGAAGATCAAGCTTCCTTCACCAGCGATGTTCTTTGGGTTGTGCCTGATCTCAAAGAGCCATCTGTACAGTGTGTCACTTCTTCGCATCGTTTCGAATGATCGGAGTGAACGACTGGCCTTTTTGCTCACTTCTGTGCGATCGATCACTTGGTTGTAGAAAGCAGATTCTGGATCGTCCACGCCGATATGGAAATCCGTCAGCGGCAAATAAGGCCAGCTCGATTTGTAAGGCGGTTGATCGGCGTATCCCATACACCTTCCCAGTCGAAAAACACCAGCCGGGCTACGTCCGTCGCCTTCTCTTTTTACCTTTTCATCTTTTGGATTGCTATGCACACCCAATCCCCAGGCCGATCCGTTTCGTCCGATGGTGGCTTGGGCCCGCAACGCAGAAGACCACTGTTCGCCTACCTTATCGACCAGGCAGAACTGGGCCCTTGGAGAGTCCCATGAATCCGCCATGACGACAATGAGCTGCTGGCAATCTGCGGGGATGGGCGAAGAGACCGACCTGTCGATATCAAAGTCGGTGCCCTGGACGTGTCTTGTTGCGGTTGGTGAATCACTCACTGCGTTGCTGCTTTCGCATGCCCACAAGGAGCATAAGGAGAACACCACAAGAGTGCAGTTGAGTATTGAGGGTTTCATGTAGCGATCATTCCTTCAATATTGCCGTCGGTACACAGCAACCGACAGGACCCCAGACGGGAGGCGCCGTATTAGCGCACAGAATGCAGGATTTGGGGAGAAAATCTCCCAGAATTATTCACGATGAGTATGCTGGCAGGATGGGCTGCTTCGTGGCCTGCGCGTGGTACGGAACGCCCTTATGCACCCTTCGTTTCTCGGCCGTTGTGGCCACAGCTATTGGTGAGTCCGATTTGGATTCTCTGGCCGAGCAGTCTTCGCCGCAGCGCGAATTGGATGGCGCAGGGCGTTCATAGGCGCCTTTCTACTTGACACTAAGCCACACCCATGACTACGCTGACAGTCAAGGCATCGCAACTATGTCCGACTCGAGGACGGAAAAATCAAGAGTGAAGGTTTTCATGAACGCACAGAATCAACTCAGCCTCCAGCCGTCGTTGGCGTCTTTTGACTTGCACGGCTTGACTTGATGTGTGCGGCTCCGACCTGGGTACACAGATCGTCTTTGCGAACGCTCCTATAGCGGGGTCTGGGGCAGTGCCGACGGACTATATGCTCCATTTCGGAAACCACGTCGATGAAAGGGATGTACTCAAAGTTGGTACGCCTGAGTATGTGAATGTTGCTTGGACCATGTACCGATGAGGCAGATTGTCATGAGAAGCGCTATTCGATTTTTTCTTTTGGCCGTGATGGGTGCAACGACTCTTTGTGGTCAGACAACTTTGCAAGTGCCCTCTACCTCATACCCGACAATTCAGTCGGCCCTCAATGCGGCTGTCGGCGGTGATACGATCCAGGTGGCAGCGGGGACCTATTTGGAGAACCTCGTGTGGCCAGCGAAAGTCTTACACTTGAAGGGTGCTGGAATTGGCCTCTCAACCATTGACGGCAATCAAAATGGGTCGTGTCTCAAATTTGCCTATGCAGTAGGGCCTGCTGCGATTGTTGAAGGGTTTACGTTGACGAATGGGAGCGGGGAACTCGCCTACATAGGAGCGACTCTCTATCGACAAGGTGGTGCCATTCACCTGAGATATCTCCAGCTGGGCGGCCCATCCGCGGTACTGTCGCCCACATTTCGGAACTGTGAGATCACTGGCAATACCGCGGTCGACGGAGGCGGCGTCTACATGCGGGCCGCCGGGGCGACCTTTGAAAATTGCCTCTTCAACAACAATGTAGCGACTGCGAACGGCGCCAATGCTGGTGTTCGTGCTTCAGCAATTCTCTGCCAGGCCCAACAATGGCATTCCCTGATCTTGAAGAACTGCGAGTTTACCTCCCACGGTGGGTATCGCACAATTCACGTCGAATCCTACCCACAGTTTACTATCGAAGATTGTCTATTTGCGCAGAACACGAGCAACTATATCTTGAGTCAAAACACCGGGAACTTCCTGCTGTCTCGGTCGGTCTTTACAGGGAACTCGTGTTTGTGGGGGCTTGTTCATATGTCCCAAGGATCAGGCTTGAGCTATCGTATCGAGTCTTGCATTTTTGCCGACAACACGACGAATGCCGAGCTGCTCCGATTGAGCCCGTTCCCACTGGGTTCAACTGTCGAATTCGTCAACAACACCGTTGTGAGAAACACGGTCGATTCTGCAACCCGAGTTGTTTGGATTTGGGGGCCAGCGCTCTTTACGGATTGTATCATCAGAGGGAATCTGGATCAGAATGGCGCCTTGATGACCAACCCTTTCTTTCTTGCCAACGGTCTTGGCGGCATCACCTTCCAAAACAGCAATATTCGTGGACAAGCTGGCACCGGTCCAGGAGTCGTGGACGTGAACCCTCTATTCGTTGACCCTCTGAGTGGCGACTACCGTCTCCAACCTGGTTCGCCAGCGATTGATTCGGGTACTCTAAGCCCAACATTCACCCAACCACTGTTGGACGTGCGAGGTCTTCCTCGGGTGAGGGGTGTTGCTGCCGACATGGGAGCAATAGAGTCCCAATCCTTGGCACATCATCCAGCTTCCGCTGGAACCGTGGGTATCAGTGCTGGAGGGCCCTTTGATATTTTGACCATGAACGGCAGCGCTGGAGATTTATTTCGGCGAGTAGAAGTGTCGATTGGCACGGCTTCATCCTTGGAAATGGGGCAGCCGCCTTATTTGGCTGCGCCTCTGCCATTTAGCATCTTCGGTATCCTGGGAGAGGCCGGTTTTGATTCGGTGATCAACGTGCCGCTGGGAATCGGTGACATGATGTTTGCGCCTTGTCCGATGATTCCCTTTGTATCTCCGAGCTTTTTTACCCTGGCATCGACCTTCGGGCCGTTGGGCTTGTGCGCACCATTATTTTCGGCCACACCCACACCTTGGACATCCGGCTTGGGCCCAGCCATTCCTTTTCCCTTGTTGATCACAATTCAAGGGGTGATCGAAGAATCACCGGGAGTCTACGTGCCCACGAACGCCCTGATCTTCGAGGTGAAATAGTACGGCGTCAGGTTATTTATAGTAGCCCAACAGGAGCATGGCAATCTGGCCCGAGACCCATCGCGCATATTGGTTAGCTATCACACATGTCGTCACATTCACTCGATGCGAATCCTAATCCATCACCCAAACGGAGCAGGACGAAACACTGAAAGACGCCGCGCTTCCTAATTCTGCTGTCCGCATCTAACTGCGTACCGTAAGATGTCATGATGAGTCTTGACGAAGCCGAAGAGGATGGCGACGACCAAAACGAGCCAAGTGAGTCGATCGATCGGGCGGAAGAAGCGCTCGTCGAGCTGCTTGCTGGGCTTGATGCCGGGGAAGATCTTGAAGCGCTCCTTATTCGTTGGCCAAATCATGCAGATACTCTACGACGGCGTGTGAGTCATTTGCAGGGCATGGGACTGGACCGGCTCAGTAAGAAAGCAGTCCCGGAGATCCCTGGTTATCAAATGAAGAGTGTCCTTGGGCGTGGTGGCATGGGCGAAGTGTGGCTGGCAACGGATGAGATCACCCAAGAAGATGTGGCTCTCAAGATTCTGCGAGGTTCCATTCTACATCCCGAGTTGTCCAAACGATTTGAAAGGGAGGCTGGGGCCCTCAGGCAACTTGATCATCGAGGCATCGTCAAGATCCTGGCGACCAGCGAGTACGATGGTGCCCGTTGGATCGCCATGGAGTATGTGCCTGGTAAGAGTCTCGATGAGATTCTGGCAGAAGGAAGAATCGGAATTCGAGAAGTGACAAGCATTGTTCGTGATGTGGCTCGCGCTCTGCAAGTTGCTCATGAACACGGCCTCGTTCATCGCGACGTCAAACCGCAGAACATTCAAGTGACGGCAGATGGCCGCGTCGTTCTCATCGACTTCGGGTTGACCAGGGGTCTTGAACCCTCTTCACTCTCCCGAACCGGTGGTTTTGTCGGCACCCCCCACTACGCCGCTCCAGAGCAAGTGAGAGGCGACAGGCACTTGGTCGGGCCGCGATCAGATGTCTATAGCTTGGGTGTTACTCTCTTTGAGGGCTTGACCGGGAAACGCCCGTTTGGAGCGTCGTCGGTTGAGGCACTTTTTTTTCAAATCCTCACCCACGATCCCGAACCGATCAATCGCATCAATAGTCGGGTTCCCCGAGAACTGGGAATTGTCGTTGGCCGTGCCATGGAGAAAAACTCTTTGGATCGCTATGAAACGGCGGAGTCATTTGCTGACGACCTTGATGCTGTTTTGGATCTCAAGAGGATCACCGCTAAGCCCCCTGGATTGAGGCGCCGGTTGATGAGATTCGCTCGCCGTCGTCCAGCGGTCGCCACTGGTTGCGTTGTGCTATTCTTGAGTGTTGTGGTGGCTTTGACCGTCGCTTTCTGGCGCGATCACAAAGCAGCCCAAAGCCGACGTTTCGCAGCGCAAAGAATCGTCGGTCGAGCAGCATCCATGTTCGATGACTGGCTGCGAGAATCCCAGGACTTACCCAATCGTCTGTTCCTGTTTGAGGATCGCAAACGGTCATTCAGGCGACAGCACAACGGGCAAACCGACATGCGCGCGTATAATCTTGAGGAGCGCGAGCTGGAGATTTCCCAGGCTCGCCGAGACCAAGTTTTTGCCGAAGTGTCGGATGCGCTTCGGCGGGCCGAAGACTTAGATCGCACAGTTTCTGGGGTCCAATTTCTTCGTGCCAAGTTGGATGTGGAACGTTGGCGTATAGCCTACAACGCCCATGATGATCTGACTGCCGACTTTTTTGCTCAGAGAGTCAAGAACAATACGCAAGCTGGGATTCTTGTCGAAGAGGTCTTCCCCAAGCAGACAATCAACTTGGTGACCGAACCGGCGGGCGCGCGCATCGACGTCTTAGCCTATCGCCGTCATGATCATATCCATGAAATAGGCGAACCACGCTTGGTGGCTGTACCCTACGGTAATCTCAAGGAAGAACATGCCGGACAATTTGCTTACAAAGTTCGCAGTGGTCTTGGGAATCTCAAACCAGAGGATCTTGTTCTTCGGGTCAACGGCGAACCTGTGGGGGGGCGACTAAAAGAGATCCTGCCTGGGGAGAAACTCTCAGTTTGGCGGAACGGCCAGCAATTTGAGGAGGTAGCTCCCAAGTCCTTGGTCTTACGGCCAACGGCGTCTCCACTTTTCCATGGGCCTGACTCATTCGTCGGCTTGACTCCTTTGCTCGATGTTGATGTCCCTGGTGATCGGCTCGTCCTGCTCATCCGACTAGACGGTTATGAGCCCGTTCGCCTGCGTCTCCCGTCGGTCACAACCGGACAGATGGTCCAACACATCCGACTGATACCAGTCGATCGGCATCCTCCTCCTTTTGTCCGTATTTTCGATATTCAAAGAAACCCACGATTCTATATGGATCGCGAAGTGACGTGCGGCGAGTATCTGGAGTTCCTAAACGCGCCAACTTCGCAGCGACGATTGAAGTCCCGAGACTTCGTCCTGCCCGAGGATTGGCCACGCGATGCAAGTGGGCGGATTCGTTTGCCCGAGAAGATTGCGCCGCTATTCCCGATACACGATGTCACTTGGGCCATGGCCAAGAACTACGCTGCTTGGCGTAGCGACGTTGCTAAGAGAGCTGGCCGGTCATTCCGGTTTAAGCTCCCGGACTGGGCGGAATGGCAAGCACGCT
>JAJRYU010000542.1 GCA_024275615.1 Planctomycetota bacterium | reverse complement strand
CCATTCTTGGTCTGGGCGTGCTGCTCTGGCGCGAGGTGATGCCGACTCCGCCCAAAAACATTTCATGAGAGGTCGGGACTTAGACTCCCACGATGCTGTCGCCCGATGGTTCTTGGGTGTCGAAGCTTCGCGAATAGGTCGAAACGAGATGGCCGAAGTGCTGTGGCGCGAGGGGTTGGCCGTCGCGACTTCAAGAACAGACCAACAGCTTGCTCTGCGATTCCTGGTTCAGCTGGGGTATTTAAGCAGTAGCGGGATCATGGATGCCGAGCTCTATCGGTCACTCTGTCGCCGACAACTCACCTTTTTCTCCACAGACAGTCCCGCTGCAAGCCAGGTTCGGCTGCTCATGGTTCACCACTGACTCACCTGCCTCGGTGAAATAGAAAACCAACAAGAAAGCGACTGAGGCCATGGTGAAAGGACCCAAGTTGCGCCAATAATTCGGAGTACTTGGCGTTGCTCGGATTTTCAGACACGCTCGCCGGAATCATAGTGAAAATGTTCCTGTGATGCTGTCGTGAAAGAGCCAACGAAGTTGGGGTCGTCCTTGCGATCACGGGCTCGGCCGGTGATGAGGTTCATTCGCATGGCCCAATCAAAACACCCTTCGTCAACTGGATGGGCAGTTAGGAGGCCTGAAAGGTGATTCTCTTTGATCCATGTTTCAGCAAGCTCTAGGGTCGAAAAAACGCCTCCAGGAAAACGAACCTTGGATGAACAGAAGACCCATACATTCTTGTCAGGAATCATTTGTCCTGTCCTTTCCGTTCCATTTCGAGATCATGCTGGAACAACTCCAAGACTCGAATGACCGACATAGCCAGATTCAGCCATAGATTGGTATATTCTATTTTCCATGAATCACACAACAACAAGAGAATTAGTTGATGGCGTTTCAAAGATTTTGGATTCCCCGCAGGATCATGCCAGGGTTGACATGATCGTCTGTCGCCCAGGAATCGGCGAAAGAAGGATTCTGCAGAGTGGCTATTTGGATGAGATCGTCGGCCTTGTCGGTGACAATTGGAGTGTGCGCCGCAAAACAGAAGCTCAAGAAGATCTCCCCCACCCAGGTAAGCAGCTGACAATCATGAATACGCGCGTGATTGAATTGATCGCGGGCAAAAAAGAGCGCTGGCCTCTGGCTGGCGATCAGTTCTACTTGGACCTGAATCTCGGGCCGGACAATCTCCCTCCAGGCACGCATCTAAGCCTCGGGTCCGCGACAATTGTGATTGCCGATATGCCGCACTTGGGCTGTGAGAAGTTCGCCCGGCGATTCGGATCGGATGCACTGACGTTCGTCTGCTCTGAATTGGGAAGATCCCAGAACTTTCGAGGAGTCAATGCGACTGTCGTGAAACGAGGCACCGTGAGAGTAAACGATATCGTTACCAAGCTGCCAAATCCGCTACGCCCCTGGTGAGATCCCAACTGTTAGGACCGCTGGAGTTCACCAGCCCATTTGGGGCCGAAACCAATGGTAGATACCAAGACCGATGAGATTGAGGATGAGCACCAGGGCAGCTGGGGCGAAGAACCCCCTTTGTGATCGAGGACCGCATCCCAGTTTACGAATGACAATTGCTGCCGGCAGTACATAGAGCAATTGCACGAGACCCAGCCCTGCCAAGAGAACAAAGAACTTCTCCGAAAAGACAGTCATGAGCAGGATAACAATGATCGCCAGGGCGTGGACACCACAGCCCAAATGAAAACCGCTGCTGAAGTCGTCGCGCCATTCATGGGCGACGGGCACCTGGTCCCCTTGTTCGGCTTCCTTGTCCAACTTTGCTCCACTCTCCATGGCAGACTTCACCGTGAGCGCAACCGCCGTGGCTCATTGAGCCAGTCTTGCGACACAGTCCAGCTCCACCTTGGCATCTTTGGGCAGCCTAGCCACTTCGACACAGGCCCGAGCAGGATAGGGTTCAGTAAAAAATTCAGCGTACACATCGTTGACCGTGGTGAAATCTTCTAGGTCTTTGAGAAATATCGTCACCTTGACAACTTGATCGAATGAGCTCCCGGCTTCTCTGAGGACCGCGCCGAGGTTCTCCAGGGCACAACGGGTCTCGATGGCGACACTACCTTCGGCCATTTGACCAGTTGCCGGATCAAGAGCAACCTGGCCCGAGCAATAGAGCCAACCATCACATTGAATCGCCTGG
>JAJRYU010000541.1 GCA_024275615.1 Planctomycetota bacterium | reverse complement strand
CCGCCTGTGCCAGTACTCACGTGACTGTGAGTGTACATAACTCCCTCATGTCGACGCCGATGAAAAAATATGCCTCCCATGCCCTCCAAGAAGCTTACTTGCCACAAGTTGCGAGTGGCGCTTGGTTGGGGGCTTACCTTCTCACTGAACCTGGAGCCGGCAGTGATGCAGCATCATTAAAGACAACCGCTGTGGAGGATGGCGACAGTTTTGTCATCAACGGCGACAAGATGTGGATCACATCAGCTGATGAAGCGCGTCTTGGAATCGTCTTCGCCCGCACAGAACAAGATCCAGACGTGAGAGGTCCCAAAGCGATTAGCGCCTTTGTCGTCGATTTCGAGACAACTGAAGGGGTGACCTTTGGCAAGCGAGAGCCCAAACTCGGGATCCGAGCCAGTAGCACTGTGGCGGTCTTCCTAAAAGACGTGAGAGTACCAAGAGGCCATCTCCTTGGCGAACGTGGCCGTGGATTCAACATTGCCATGGATCTTCTCAATGGTGGGCGCATTGGCATTGCCGTTCAGGCCATCGGTGTGGCCCGCGCAGCATTCGAACACGCCCTGAAGACCGTCGGTTCTCTTCGTCGCGACGGTCAATCCATGGCAAAAAGCCAAGTGGTTCAATTTCGACTATCGGATATGGCGACCAGAATTGACGCCGCGCGTCTCTTGGCCTTGAGGGCCGCAGTTCTTCGAGACGCGGACGAAGCACACATCAAAGAAGCGTCCATGGCCAAACTCTTCGCCTCGCAAATGGGCAATGATGTTTGCCGAGAAGTCTGCGAGTTGCTCGGCGACTTGGGTGTGAGAGACGACGATATGGCAGAACGATTCCTCAGAGATTGTCGCGTAAGCGAGCTCTACGAAGGGACCACCGAAGTGCAAAAACTAGTCATCGCCAAACAACTCTTCTCCGAGCTGGGAGCATAAATACGCATGGAATTCTCGTATTTCTATCCAAGACCAAATGAAGATCAGCAGATGATTGTTGACATGGTTCAAGGATTCGCTAGCGATGAACTCACGCGACACGCTGAGCAAATTGATCACGACGGCAAGATTGAATCTGATCTTGAAAGTCAGCTTGCGGAAATGGGACTTTTGGGTATTCCGATTTCAGAAGAAAACGGTGGCGCTGGCTTCGACTTTACCAGCTACGTGCTTGCCTTGGTCGAATTGTCGAAATCTTCGGCGGCAACCGCCATGCATGTCGTCAATCAGACATCCTTGTTTCTCGAGCCCTTGTCGAACAACACCGAAGTTCACTCTGCTTTTGTTGAAGTCGCCAGTGGTGACGCAAGAGGGGCCTTGGCTCTCTGCGAAGACGCGGGCAGCTGGAAGCCATCAACGATCACGATGCCCTGCGAGTCCATGGTCCTCAATGGCGAAAAGACAGGTGTCTTAGGTGCACAAGATGCTCAATGGCTCTTGGTGGCCGCTAAGGAGAACGACGCGCTGTCCTTCTTCGTCATCGAATGTGATCGTGTCGGTGTGGAGTTAGGTAAGTCCTCCCAGCGCCTTGGTCTGAGAAGTTTGTCTTCAACTTCGGTCAAGTTCGCAAATGTAGCCGTTACCGAGTCCGATCGAGTTGGAGCAAGTGGTGAAGGAGCCAGCATTCTGGAGCAAATCAAGGTCCGCGGCATGGCCGCGGTAACCGCCATCGCTTGTGGATTGATGGCTGCGGGGCGGGATGCATCTGCTCTTTATGCCACAGAAAGACGGCAATTCAGGCGCCCAATCGCCGATTTTGAGGCTATTCGCCAACGTCTGGCTTCTTCAGTCATGGGATATGGCGCGTCCATGGCCACACTCTTGTCTGTCGCTCGGATGATTGACGAGGATGTAGACGCAACACAATTGGCGCGTATTGGCAAAGTCATGTCATCGAAAGCCGCCATCCAGGCCACGGACGACGCCTTGCAGATCTACGGTGGCTACGGCTTTAGTCAAGAATACCCGGCCGAACGTTTCTATCGTGACGCATGCTGCTTGGGCCTTCTGTTTGGCGGAAATGATTCCGTTACTCAAGACTTGGCTGTCGCGGTTATCCCTCAAGATCATTGAGAGTATCCCATTCGCCTGTCGCCATGCCGAGTTGGGGCTCAACTGGGGACCTGATTGCTTTCTTTGACTCTGGCACCAATTTCACGATAGAGTAGGATTCATCCATCACTTGACCATTGGGAGTAAGATCGAAGATGAGAATTGGTGCCTATTTTGTCGTTCCCTTGTACGAAGGCGAAATTCTCCGAGATGGAGGTGTGACCTTTGGCGCCATCCCGAAGAGTCAGTGGACCAATTTGGCTAAGGCCGATAATCAGAATTGCATCCCCATGGGTCTATGCAGTTTCTTGATTCAAGGAAACGGGGCCAATATTCTTGTCGATGCAGGCGTAGGAAGCAAGCTCGACACCGCGGCAGAAAAGAAAGATGGAATTCGCCGACGTCATACCATGGATGATCTTCTGGCCGCTGTAGATCTAACGTGTGATGACATTGATGTTGTCATCGTCACGCATCTTCATTTTAGTGCCGCGGGGGGCCTCACCCGCGTGAATGCTGACGGCGCTTTGGAGCCCGCATTCCCCAAAGCACGCATTGTAGTTCAAAACGGCGAATGGGAGCACGGTATCCACACTAATCTCCGCACGCGCCATCTCTACAATAAGGAAAACTACGAAGCCCTGCTTTGGCACCAAAAACTTGAAATGATTGAAGGGGATGTCCAGCTCTTTCCTGGCCTTTGGGCTCGGTTGACCGGAGGGCACACCGAGCATCACCAGATCATTCAAATCGAATCAGAAGAAGAGGGTGCAGTTTTCTTTGGTGATCTGATCCCAAGCGTCAATCATCTACCACTCAACGTGATCTCAAGTCTCGATTCTTTTCCAATGACAACAATGGACAAAAAGTCCGAACTCTTGAATGTCTGCATCCAAAATCGCTGGGTCTCTTTTTTCTCCCATGACGAGCAAGTCGCAGCGGCGCAGATATCAGGTTCGATCCGTGGTAAGGAAGGTCTAACAATCGACTCCCTTCTTGAGCATCCACGCTAATCGGATTCGCTGTCGGTCCGCCATGTTGCCCGCCAATATGTTTGGCGCATCGACATCACGTCGGCATTCCGATCAACTCCAACGAATCTTGTCGTCGCCAAGAAGAAGAACTCACATTGGCATTGAGAGGAGTAGGGGTGTACACGCAGATTAGAAATCCACGGTCATCAAATCTTGAGCCATAATGAGATCCGGGTAAATCTCTTGACCCTCTCTTTCGAGGTCTTTGATTTTTTCCCTATCGTAGCGCGTTGAAAAGTGTGTGGCGATGAACTGTTTGGCTCCCGCAGCTCGTGCTACGGCGGCGGCCTCTCTGATAGTTGCGTGCATCCTCTCCTGGGCGAGATGATGAAATTCGTCACTGTATGTGGATTCGTGAATCAAGAGTCCGGCATTCTTGGCAAGTCTCTTCGCCCCTAGGCAGAGAGTTGTATCGGTACAATACGCGAAAGACTGGCCAGCTTTGGGGGGGCCGACGAGATCATCGGGGGTAATGACACGACCGTCAGCTAAGGTAATACTTTCACCGCGCAAGAGCTGCCCCCGTTCAGGGCCAAAAGGAACCCCCAAATCATCGGCTTTCGTCGCGTCAAAAACACCGAGTCTGGGTTTCTCTTCGACTCTATATCCTTGGGTCGGCAAACGATGGACAAGCGGCTCTGTTAAGATGCGATATTCCTTTGTCTCACGTAGCAAGCCAGAGAAACCAGTGTCAATTTCTTCAACATTGACCTCGAAAGTCTGATGGTGACGTCTCGGGAAATTCAAAACGAAATCCACATATCGTGCGATTCCTCGCGGACCGAATATAGTGAGAGGATGTTCTCTTTGGTTGAGACTTAGAGAAGAAAGCAGACCGGGCAATCCGTAGTAGTGATCACCGTGAAGATGGGTGATCAAGATGGTGTTGAGTTTCCCTCTTTTCGTGCCAGCGCGCATCAGTTGGTACTGAGTCCCTTCGCCGCAGTCGAAAAGCATGGATTCCCCTTCTCTTTCCAGAAGAGTTCCTGAAAGTGCCCGTTTGAATGTCGGGATCGCCGATGATGTTCCCAGAACTGTGACTCGCATACCCGCTGTCTAACACAAACTCAGCCCAGCAAAAGGGTTGAGCCCGCGCGTTCAGGCGCTCAGAGGCTTTATTCGAGCTTTGACGCTTGTTAGAATCTGCGCCCTGAAGATCGACCCCAGACAAGATGAGACCAAATTCAATGACTCGAGCCGTCATCACACATGCCTTGCGTACACCCATCGGCAAATTCATGGGGGGCTTCAACGACGTGACGAGCGTCGAATTAGGTGTGGCTGTCGTCAAGCCAATTCTTGAAGCGGCCGGTCTCGACTCTGTTGACGTGGATCAGCTCATTTTCGGTAATGGCCGACAGGCAGGAGCGGGTCCCAACCCTGCCCGCCAAATTGCCATCAAAAGTGGAATTTCTCATCGAGTCATAGCCTACACCATGAACATGGCCTGCGCATCGGGACTCAAAAGTATTGCGCTTGCCGCCCAAGCGATTGAATTGGGTGAAGCCACAGTCGTCGTGGCCGGAGGCACTGAGAGCATGAGTCGGTTGCCTTACTTGCTACCCAAAGCAAGAGATGGCTATCGCTTGGGACATGCGCCATTGGTGGACGCCATGTATCAAGACGGTTTCCAATGCCCGTTGGCTGAGCAACTTATGGGGGCTACTGCTGAGAACTTAGTTGCACAGTACAACCTTAGCCGGGAAGATCAGGATGCCTTTGCAGTCACGTCGCAAAATCGCAGTCAAGCTGCCCGGGCAAGTGGACTCTTCGCCGACGAAATTCAACCTGTCACAGTGATTGGCCGACGAAAAGAAGTCGTTATTGACGCTGATGAACACGTTCGAGACGACGTCAAACTTGAAAGTCTGGCGAAACTAAAACCAGTCTTCAAAAAGGACGGGTCGGTCCATGCCGGAAACAGTTCGGGCATCACGGACGGGGCGGCCGCTCTCCTTTTGATGTCAGAAGAAGAAGCAACAAACCGAGGATTAGAAATTCTGGGGATTGTCGAAGGGTCAGCTGCTGCGGGGGTCGACCCAAAACTGATGGGCTTAGGCCCGGTACCGGCCACGGCCGCGCTCAACACACAGCTTGACTTGACTTTGGCAGACTATGATCTCATCGAATTGAATGAAGCATTCGCCGCTCAAGCTTTGGCTTGTTTGAAAGAATGGGGCATTGACAACGAGAGAGTCAACGTCAACGGCGGCGCCATTTCCTTAGGCCATCCCATTGGTGCAACTGGGGCGCGCATTGTCGTCACGCTGCTCCACGAGATGAAACGTAGATCGGTCAAACGCGGGCTCGCAACACTGTGTGTGAGCGGCGGGTTGGGCATGTCCATGTCCCTCATACGCAAATAGATAGGGGTGCCACAGGCGCCCAAAAACGGAAAAGGAGAATCTCATGTCTGCTACAAAAGCAACGATCGTGACGAACAAGGGAACTATTGAGTTGGAACTTTGGCCAGATCGGGCGCCGAAACATGTTGAAAACATGAAGAAACTGGCGGACGACAAGTTCTACGATGGTCTCATTTTACATCGTGTTATTCCCGGTTTCATGATTCAAGGCGGATGCCCGGATGGCACCGGTACCGGAGGACCAGGCTACAACATCGATGCCGAATTCAACGACGCTATGTTTACCAAAGGTGTCCTTGGTATGGCACGATCCATGGACCCCAACAGCGCTGGTTCCCAGTTCTTCATTTGCACCACAGATGCTTTTCACCTCAATGAGCAATATACGGCCTTTGGCAAGGTGTGTGCGGGTGATGATGTTATCGATGCCATAGCCGCCGTCTCGCGCGATGGCCAAGATAAGCCAGATGAAGACATTACCATTGAAACCTTCACTGTGAGCTGAAGGAGAGATTGATGAGAGAATTCGAGAATCTGAACACGGAAACGAAAGATGGTGTGCTCATCGTCCGCATCAATCGCCCGAAAGTTCTGAACGCGCTGTCCTCGGACGTACTCGCAGAACTGAAAACGGCGTTTGAGGAGTTCGAAGCCGACAATGAGCTGGGCGCAGCGTTGTTGACCGGAGGCGAGACAAGCAAGAAACCGGCTTTCGCTGCCGGTGCTGATATCGCTGAAATGTCAGGAATGAGCGCCTATGAGTTGCGTGCTCATTCGCAGGCTGGTCAACGGGCCATGACCGCCATTGAACGGTGCACCAAACCCGTCGTCGCAGCGATTAACGGTTTCGCCCTTGGCGGTGGACTTGAGCTTGCCATGGCTTGCGACATGCGAATTGCCAGTGACAACGCACTCTTGGGACAACCTGAGATCAACCTCGGCATCATTCCAGGTTTCGGTGGCAGTCAGAGACTTCCCCGCCTTATTGGCAAGGCAAACGCTTTGGAGCTTCTTCTCACCGGTGATGCCATAGACAGCTCAAGAGCTCTCGAATTGGGTTTGGTTCAGAAAGTGGTGCCAGCGAGTGACTTGTTCGATGAGGTCCTATCTCTGTGCACAAAACTGGCCGCCAAAGCACCTTTGGCCCGGGCCTTGATTCTGGACTGCGTTAATCGCGGCCTCGACGCCAATCTTGATGACGCTCTTAACCTTGAATCAGATCTCTTCGGAATCGCTGGATCTACAGAAGATGTCAGAGAAGGGCTCTCAGCGTTTCTCGACAAGCGAAAACCCGCATACAAAGGGAAATAGGACATGAACGAAATTGTAATTGTCGGTGGCAAGCGGACACCCATGGCCGAATACTGCGGCACGCCTGGTTTCGGAAAACTCAAAGACCTGTCGGCGAACGAGTTGGGGGCTGTAGCGATCAAGGCAGCGCTGGAAGATGCAGCCGTTGATCCGTCCACCGTCGATCATGTTGTCATGGGCAACGCCATGCAGACGTCCGTCGACGCTCATTATGGCGCCCGACATGCCGCGCTAAGAGCGGGGCTACCCATTGCGACCCCAGCGCTCACAGTAAATCGCATTTGCGGCAGCGGCGTCCAGTCCGTCGTCAATGCTGCGCAGATGCTCATGCTCGGTGACGCCACCATGACAGTCGCAGGAGGCATGGAAAACATGTCGCAGGCACCGTTTTGTGTTTATGGCAACAAGGTCCGCCAAGGAATTCGTTTCGGCACTGAACCGAAAATGCAAGACTACTTATTCTCAGGACTGAGAGATTCGTTTTGCGACACGTTCATGGCGCAAACCGCGGACAACGCCGCGAACAGCGCAGGCGTGACTCGAGAAGAATGTGACGAGTTCGCACTTCGTTCCCATCAATTGGGTGCGAAGGCCGTCGCTGCAGGGGTTTTCGCCCAGGAAATCGCAGCCGTCACTGTCAAGAAGGGAAGGCGTGAAGTCGTCGTTGATTGTGATGATCACATCAAACCCGAAACAACCCTG
>JAJRYU010000540.1 GCA_024275615.1 Planctomycetota bacterium | reverse complement strand
CCACATAACGTGGGCCGATGCCATCCGGATCTTGCCCAACGAAAAGCTGGCTATTTGTTGATACAACTCCGGGCATGATCCAAGCGTCAGGCCGCTCAATGAGCGGCACAAATTTCGGCACTTCGCTGGTGCCGACGCGAATGATCTTGCCATTCTTCACTTCTACCCAAGCGTTCTTCAGCCAGCCTTCGACGTCGCCACCAGGGGCAAACACGCGACCAGCTCGAATCACATAGTGGGCAGGCGGTTCCGTATCATTTGTTCGTGGCGCACTGTGGGCTGTGCTGGTCGGCCAAAAGAGACCGAATGCAGCCACTACCACCAATACACTCAAAAGAATGCGTTGCATGAAGCCGTCCCTCAGTCTTTCTTACTCTTGGTCTTAGTCTTGGTCTTAGTCTTGCCTTTTGTTGCCGAGGCCTTGCCACTTTTCTTCTTGCTGGCGGCGGCTTTGGCTTTGGCGGCTGCTTCAACGCGTTCGGTTTCGATCTTCTCAGTGTTGTAGACACCGTCCAGAAGGTCTCGCAATCGCTTATCCTTGTTGCGCTCGTAGACAAGTTGGCCAGCAACGATAACGCCTTCGACCCAAGTCATGTTGTCCAAGGGATCACCACTCAAGATCAAGATGTTTGCCATCTTGCCCTTTTCAATCGAGCCGATGAGATGCCCAAGGCCAATGGCCTTTGCCGCGTTGATGGTAATCGCAGCGAGCGCTCTCTCACGGCTGACACCGTTCCGAACACATCGTGCAGCGTCGTACCAAGGTTCCGTCGTACCGCCTATCGCGAAGTCGACTTTGGCGTCACTCAGAACTTTTGGCAGAAATGTATCTTTGTCTTTGAGAGTGATGCGGTCCTGTTCCCGAAAGACCATGTCTTGAGACCGGATAATGACCGGACGTCCCAGAGACTTAAGCTTTTTCGCAACCTTGTAGCACTCGCCGCCAACGATCAACGTCACATTATCGTTCAGACCTTCTTTCTTGATGAGCGCAATTGCAGCGCCAACATCCATGGCACGACTGCAGAAAAGGTAGGCGTCGATCTTCCCTTGGCGCAACAAGTAGAGGTTGCGAAATTTCTTGTCCAGCTTGTCGGCACGAATGAGTTTCTTGCCCTTTTTTCGGGCTTCTGCCGGAGCGACCTTGGCGTCCTTGTCCTTCTTCTTCAACTCTTCTAAGAAGAGTTCTTCGGCTCGTCGATCCAAATAGCGGTCAAGATCTGCAAAGGTGTCGTGGATAATGGCGCGCTGGACTGCGTGGTCGTAGCCCCGCTTCGGGTACATTGAGATGACCAGGCCTCCCCTTGGATCTTGGGTCATCTCGTCGACGCTCATGCCAACAGGATGTACCGTTCGGGAAAGTCCACTGATGACGCAGTTCGCTGCTTGGCTGACATGAATAGACGTCAACCCCGCCCGCAATGCCTCTTCAAAATATCGCAACGATGGATCGATGACATCGTAGACATCGACGTAGGGCACAACATCCAGGTTTTCGTTGGCGGTCTTCAGACCATTCGCGGTCCAAGCATCGACCATGCCTGGAAAGAGGGTCTTGCCAGACATATCGATGACCTTGGCGTCGAAGGGCGCCTTAAGGTCCTTGCCAATGGCGACGATTCTTCCCTCTTCAATGAGGATGTTGCCACCTTCAATGGTCGCCCCGACAACCGGAACGATCTTGCCACCTTCTAGAAAGACTTTTGAACTGATCTGAGCTCGGCTTTGACCGGCGAGAACAGTAAACAAGGCGATTAGGCTGAGCCCGAGATACCTCAGGTTACGCATTGGACCACTCCGATTCCTGGTGTCCTGTGTCACTCCCAACGCTAAGGTTGGGCGCTAATTTCAAAAGGTCTTGCCGTCGACGACAACACCATCAATAAATACGATCCCTTGACGCGAGGTTGCAGCAAAAGGCTCACCCGTCCAGAGAACAAAATCTGCATCATAGCCGACCTTAATGAGGCCAACATTTTTCTCGATTCCCAACAAAGCAGCGGGCACAGAGGTCACAGCCTTCACTGCCTCGATCTGGGACAACCCGTGGCGCATGGCATAGGAGACTTGGCGCGCCAAACCTCTCTCACCAGATCCGCTGCCAGCCGTCAACGCCAAAGTAAGACCGGCATCGACCAAGACCTGCGTTGCTTTGGGATTCATCCGCGGCGGAGCCGGAGGGCGGCGAAATCGGCTGACAACAACAGATGCCGAGGCTGGAATGATAGGACCAAACACACCGGCAGCACTCGTCCGTTTCATGGAGTCAATGACACGCCACGCTTCGACACTGTTCTCAAAAATCGGCTTCAAGCCGAATTCCTCCGCCAATCTCAGCCCTGCGGACAGCTCATATTGTTTCTCGCCACGGAAACGAATTTGCCGCTTTCCCGCCAGGACATCAGCCAAGATGTCCAAATGAACATCCTGCTTGATCGCCGGGTTGTTCTTCTTCGCTCTCACGTACTCTTGGGCTTTGGTTAGAGCGTCCCGCGCGACAAAAATGACACCCATCTGCGAAGTCGGCCGACGCGTGAAGACAGTAATGCTACCAAACCGACTCGGGCCCCGGTTTCCAGCCGTGGCACTGTGGCTGATCGTCAACTTGGGATCACCATGGTCGGACAAGATTCGCGCCTTTTGACCGGTTTTCACAATCGCCCCTTGGCAGCCGATCACAGAGACACCGGATGCCGTGACGAAAGCCGTCGTCACCCCTTCGGTGGCTAGGGTCTTCATGTACTTTGAGCTAAGGTTGAGGCCGTCAGCAACTTTGAAACCAGGGATTACCTCACTAATGCCCTCGGTGCTATTGGCGAAACCTTCAGCCGCGGCATCAATAAGGCCGGGGGTCAGAGTCCACCCTGGACGTTCCACACGAGTGGTGCCATTGGGTACATCGATTGACTTGCCGACAGCAACAATCTTGCCATTTTTGACCAAGACCATACCCGGGCTGATCACCTTGTCATTGCCGACATAAATCTTGCTGACTTTGAACAAGACGGGACGGCTTGGTGCTTTTTGCGCCCACAAACAAGGGGCCACGCAAGCGGTGAGCAAGAGTGCAAAGAGAACACGTTTCATCGACTTACCTCAGCCTTCTTTTCAGATCGCTGATAGACCAAATGGCCATCAATCCATGTTTGCTTCAAGACTGCATCCAGATCAAGCAGGTGTCCGCTGAGGACGAGGAAGTCAGCGTCTTTCCCTTTGGCCAAAGTCCCAATGTGCTTGCCCATGCCTGCCATTTCTGCCGGGTGCTTGGTGATCGAATGCAAGCCGGCACTTCGTTTGAGTCCCATCTTGACCGCCAGCGCCGCAGCATAGCGCAAATCAGTAGCGGATCGATCAGGGGTCAAGGAGTAGAAAGCAACTTTGTGCTTGCTCTTGTCCAACGCCGCTGGCAGCAAAAGATCCCGACGTGGAGAATTGAGGCCGATTGCGGGCAATGCGATAGACATGGGACGAACAAGATCGTTCATCACGCGCCGCACAGAACCATCCGTGACCATGGCACCCTCAAGTCCAAGGGCATTGGCCAAACGGAGATAGGCCCTGATCTCAGCTTCGGTATCAACCTTGATGAGAGAAGCGCGCTGATTCGCTGCAACTGCTGCCAAGACTTTGTTGCTTGGCTTTGCCAAGGTCTGACCCAAGAGTTGAAAAGCGCCCATTAAGGATGTGGGGAAACGACTTCTTTTTTGTGTGCTTGCTGTCAAGGCCAAAGCCACAGGCCCAGATCCAAAAGCGATCCGAGCAGGACTACTGCTCTTCACAACAGCACATACTCCGGAAACAACGCCTTCAGCGCTAGGGGTGATGACGACGGCAGTGATACCTGCTTGGGCTAGCAACTTGAAATCTCGGTGGTCTCTTACCACCGCTCGCGACGGGCGATTGTCAAGATCAACGGCATCACGTGGTTCTTCAAGATCATGAGGCATGCTCGCTTTGGACTGCAAGTCAATCATACCGGGAAAAACCCAGGAGTCACCAAGATCAACCACCCGCGCCCCCTTGGGAATCGCAATTTTCTTGCCGATTTCGGCAATCATGCCAGCCTTAATGCGCATCATCACGCCGTCAATGACTGGCCCAGTTCCCGTCGCAAGGTGCCCGATCTTGAAGACCACGACATTGGGCGCTCTTCGGCGAAACACCATCGCCGTGGGACGCTGCGCCGAAGCGTGGTCAATCAAGATGGCACTCAACAACGCGATCACGGCAACGGTGCTGAGCCAACCGGATGAGTTGGTTTTCAAGTTCATACTGGTTTACTTCTTCTTGTAGTAACGCTTGCCATCGATATAGATGGTCCGAACACGAGTCGTGGGGTCGAAAGGGTCGCCATCAAGAACAACGAAGCTCGCTCGTAGTCCTTTCTTGAGAGTCCCGATCTCTTGATCGATGCCAAGAATGTGAGCTGGATTGGCGGTGATGGCTGTCAACGCTTTTTCTTTGGGCAAACCGTTCCCGGCAACCCGCCCTGCGGCGAGGAGCAATTGTGGCGAGGCGTCAGCGGCGGTGCGAGAAGCAGCGATCGTCACTGACACACCTTTGGCAGCCATCTGCGCGGCGTTGTCCAGGCGAAATTCCCCTTCCACGGGTACTCCTCCGGAACTACTGCTTGTGCCGAATGACCGTGAACGACGAAATGGAAAGGGGAAACGAAACGGTATCGCACCTGCCGCCCCACCGCTTTTTTCGGCGATGGGTTTGACCGCATCCGCGAAAACAATGACAGGAATCTGGGCTTTCGCCAATTCCCCTGCCACCATGTATCCTTCAGTAACTCCTTCAAGAGCAACTTCCATGGGATACTTTTCCAGGAGCGCCAATAGGTTCTTAATGTCCTCAGCACGGTGAACTTCGATGCGCAATCTCATCTTGCCTTCGAGAATGTCAGCCATCGCTTCCAGCGAAGGATTGAATCGGGGTTCCCGGGGTCTCTTTGGCGACTTCTTCGAGCTCTTTTTTGAACGAGGGGATCGCCGTTTCGGTGCCGGAGCAAATTGCCAAAAGTCAAACCCCTCAGCTTTGGGGTGATGATGAGCCTGGCCTTCGATTTCGCCGCCACATTGTTCGCAGACCAGAATGTCCAAACCACCGGGGTCATTCACGTTGACTTGAGCGTCACGCTGCAACTGGGGCTCCGTGCCGTCATCATCCAAGATACTACGTCGAGGGTGCAGCTCAGGCTTAGGTGCGAGCCACTTGCCTGGAATCTCTGGTGGGTGATTCTCTCTCTCGGCTTTTTCCCGCCGTGCAATGGCGACAGGATGGTCTTCGGGATTTCCCAATGCCCAGATATCCCAGGAGGCGATTTCTGAAGGATCAAGAGCTTCCCTTGGCTCGTTGTTGGCATTTTTTTTCATGCCATGGTTGTCATCTTCATCAAAGAACGGACTGGGACCGCTGACCCTCTTCTTTGGCGGTTTAACGCCAGGTTTGTCTTTCTTCTTCGGTGCCTTTTTCTTGGACGACTTCTTCTTCTTTCCGTTCTTGGCGGCCTTCTTGAGCCCCTCAACATATTCCTTTAGTTTCTCGTCGTACTTCTTCCAACTCTCACGATATTTCTTGGCAGCGACGAGTTGGCTTCCTAGGCCTTTGACTTCTGAGTACCGCCCAATGGGGCCGGTGGAGGTCCCCAGCTTGACATGGATCGCTTGACTCCCCTTCAGGAGGATGTCTTTACCTTCACCACCAATCTTCTTGGGCAGAAGAACACCTGCACCCTGGCCTCCGACACCTCGCGTCGAAGGGTTACGCAGATAGACATGGGTCACACCCTGTTCGATGGCATCAGTGAAAGGATCCACATCAAAGAGATTGATCTTGTCAAGAATCGAAAAATGAGCGCGCACTGTTCGGCTCGTCGTCGACGGACTTGCCAACCCCATCGTGGCCGAAGAATCGATGAGCGTGGGGACGATGAACTTGCCCCGTCCATCAATGACTTCAGCGTCGTCGGGAATCTTGATGTCAGGGCCAACAGCCTTGATTTTTTTGCCAGCGAAAAGCAAATGACAATTCTCGATGATCTTGCCATCTGTAAAGACCGTGGCGTTCTTCACCACAGTGGTCCCAGATCCAAACGGGAGTTGCGCAATTGAGGAATCCGCAACGCAAGCGAAGACACTCAACACCACAAGAAGACGGACGAATTGCATGATTGGCCCCATGCTTGAGAAAACGAGTCGCATTCAGGCCACATCCATGAACGGACATGGAGCCCTGACCGAAAGTTAACGCCTCAAAGGTCGGACTCTTTCACCCCAAAAAATGGGACTGTTTGCCAGATTTTTGCATCCCTCGCGGACGCCCCAACCCAGCAAATCGCGACATTTCAGGCATGGCGAGGATAGTCCGCCAGTTGATTCTGTCAACTGGGAAGAATCACGCCGCCAAAATGCTCAGAAGACATAAAATCAATCACGATGCATACACGCGATCAGTCTGGGCTCAGTGACACAAGTGCACAGGCAAGAGGCGGGTCAATGGCCGCCTGAATCCGCATTGCGCCGCCGGCGCTCCATTTCCTTCTCTTCGCGCTCAGGATTCCTGTCTTTTTCAGCCCGTGGATTCAGTCCTAACTTCACGACAATGAAATCAACGGCTTGGCGATCAAGGAATAGGGCAAGCTCAACCTCAAGTTCCTGTCGCATGCGCTGGAGACGGTCAAGACGTTGCCTGGCCTTGATTTCTTTCTTCCTGAAAGCTCGATCAATGCCTCGCTTTTTTTCTTG
>JAJRYU010000539.1 GCA_024275615.1 Planctomycetota bacterium | reverse complement strand
TGTCTCCGGTTTTCTTGCCACTGTCGGTGAAGTGGTAGGGAGCGTCGGCGTGGGTGCCACAGTGGACGCTCATGCGAATCGTCGACACATTGCAAGACGCCCCCTGGGCTATGGTCATAACCCATTCATGACTGAAGGGCGTGTCGCCGGGCCAAACGACGGTTGAAGAGTCGACGGTCTGGCTGATGTCAATGATGCCCATCAGTACAAGTCCTCACCGTGCTTTTGCCAAGCATCGGTATCGAGAATTTCCTTAATGACGTCGACTGTGCGATCACATTCTTCTGGGGTGTTGTAGAAGTGTGCTGAAACTCGAATACCAGCATTGGGGCGCCAATCGATAATAAAATCACGGGCAAGCATTTCGGCCGCGACTTGTTTAGCGTGGGGCAAATCGAACGCCACCGTGCCACCACGATGTTCGTGATCGCGGGCCACGGTCAAGGTAAAACCGTTTCCTTCAGCCCTTTCGATCATGCGGTCGCTGAGCGCCAAGGAATTCTCACGGATCTTCTCGACGCCAATTTCGCGCACGATGCTAATGCCAGTCTTGGCGGCATAGAGCGCCGGGATGTGGGGTGTACCATTGTTGAAGCGATCTTTGGGTGCAGCCCAAGAAATGGGCCCGGGGACGAATTCAAAAGGTTTTTCATGGGCGAACCAGCCAGTGCAGACCGGTTTCATGTCTTGAGCCAAGTCGGGACGTACGTAGAGATAGCCCGCACCCGGACCGCCGCAAATCCACTTCACCGAACCGCCAACGCAAAAATCGACGTTCCATTTAGTGAGGTCGACCGGGACACAACCCGCGCTTTGGTAGGTGTCAAGGATGACCTTGGCGCCAACCTCGTGGGCCCGATCAACGATGGCCTTGGCGTTTTGAACATAGGCGCTGCGAAACAAGACGTGTGAGACGGGAACAAGAAGAGTCTCTTCATCGATTTCCGCCAGGAGTCGATCCAGATCGATCGTGATGCCGTCGTCACTTTCCACCGTGACGACTCGGGCCCCACGGCGCTGTAATTCCTGATAGTGATACATGACACTGGGGAAATTCATGCCGGTATAGACCACTTTGTTCCGCGGTTTGTCGAAGTCGAAACATGAGGTCAAGATCCACTGGGCGATGGCAACGTTCTGGTGCATCGAGACGCTGCCATGTGGGGCGTTTAAGACATCGGCGTAGATGTCAGCGACTTCGCCAATCATGTCGATCCAGCCTTCGTGCCATGCGCGCACGCCTCTGGTAGCCCACATGTTGGCAAACGATTGCATTTCGTCGAAAACACCTCTTGGCATGGCGCCGAGAGAATTCGAGTTCATGTAGGTCGTTGTTTCGAGGATGGGAAATTCCGAGCGCCATTTCAAAAGGCTTGGGTCGTGTTTCGGCATGGTTTTCGTTCCGTTTCGGCCGGGCGAGTCTACTTGTCTAAGTCGCGGTGTTGAACCAAGGCCTGCGCCAATCGTCGCAGCTCGAGGCCTTCGGTCGAACGGCCGGCATTGTTGCAAAAATTAATAAGATTGCGTGTCATGCGTTCGGCGATTTCTCGCGTGCTCAGCCGGCGCAAGAATTGTTTGGTATCGGGGTTTTTGAAGCCGCTTTGTTTCAGGTATGAGACGCAATCATGATGAGTCCACATGCGACCACCACCAAAGGCATCCACATAAGTTTCGAAACTTTGGTCGCGGTAAAAGGCCAGGGCACGATATGGAGATCCGATGGCGTCGATCTTGAGTCCCAGTCGCTTCCCCACTAGCATGTAAATCAAAATCAAAGTGATGGGCATGCCCCGTCGCCGGTCGATGACCGTGTTTATGAAGTTGTTGACGAAGGCGTGAAAATCTTCGGTATCGCCGCGAAAGCCCATTTCCTCATGGATGAAGTTCAGGAACGCTTCAATCCTCTCACGGCCTTCGGGGATGTTGGCCATGTGGGGGGCAGCTTCTTCCGCCATGGAGTCAAGCTGGCCACGGACGGCGTCAAATGCTAATTCCGGATCTTGGAGGCGAGCCAACCAAAGCGCCATTTCTTCCAAGTCAGGATGTGCGGTGCTCGCTAAGTCTATGAGCCGATCGATAGAGGCGTTGAGAGAAAGCTCTCGCAGAAGCTCCCGGGCTCGACCTCGAATCTTAGCGGAATCTGATTCCTGAGCTTCTCTCAAAGCCGGTAGGCATGCAGGTACGAGTTCACGCAAGCGCCCATCAACCGCAGTCATGACCGTGGCGCTATCATCTTCCAGGAGTTTTATCAGTGCTTCGATTTCTCGGGGCATTACTTTCCTCACCCCAATTCTATTTGCCGCAGGCGTTCGCGGCAAGGCTGCCAACGGAGCATCCGGGTCAATCCCACTCGGGTTCATTGGGGACGTGGAGAGCGTCGGCGACGCGGTTGATGTAGTTGAAATAACTGGTGGCTTGGACGACGTCGAGAATGTCTTTGTCTCTCAGCCCGGCGTGCCGCAAGTCTTCTATATCTTGTGCCGTCATCGCAGCAGGAGTTCTTGTCAATTTGTCAGCGTAGGTGCAGATGACGCCCTGTCTGTCATTGAGTTCTACTTCTTGCCAACCTGATTCTGTGAGGGTTTTGGCCCAACCTTCGTCTTTGGACTCCGACCGGAGGTCCATGCCGTGGGCGACGGTTCAGTAGTGGCATTCATTGGCTTGGCTGACCACCACAGCGATCATTTCTCGCTCGCCGCGGCTGAGGCCAGAATCCTGAAACATGCAGCTTTGATACATCATCATCGAAGCGCGCACTTGTTCATGGCTCAAACTCATGCTGCGTATGATGTTGAAGACCTTGCCTGACCGCGAAACCGCAGCATCGTAGATCTTCTTGATAGGTCCAGTGGCCTCTCGTGGGTCAACCGTCTTGATCCAGAATCCCATAGCTATTCTCCTTGGCATCTTTCAGGTTGTGGACATTCCCAATGATGCATGTACCTGACGCTTAGAGTCGTTATGCTTGTGCCTATCTGGAGGATAACACGTTGCGAGCATTAAGTCTTATATGCGGTTTGATGTTGATGGTACTGCCCTTGCTGGCTCAGGAAAGTCGCCCGACATCGAAGCCGAGCCCCCAAACAAAGTCGAAACCAGCCGAAGAAAAGCTTGAGCGAGATCCACTCGCCTTGAAGGCATATAAAGCCATCACCGGCCGTCTGTATAGTCCACGCCAAGCGGGACTCAAGTCGGTGCAGTTTCGCTTCTCGGTGAGTTATGCCTTTCCGGACGGCAGGAAGCTAAGCTACGGCCCTTACCTTGTCGATTGGGATGTGAAGCAAGGGCACAACATGAAATTTGTCGGCGACGAACAAACAGACAGCGTCAAGCCAAGTCAAATGAGTGCGGGTTTTGTTGAGAGAGTCATCAACGATTTCGTCGGTTGGCTGCCTGGGAACGTTGTCGAAGGGCGCCATGTGAGCATGAACGAGAAGAAGCAAATCGTCATCCGCATTCCTAAACACGAAGAGGGGCGAACAAACCTCCGCAGGTTAGTTTTGACTGCCGACAAGGCTGGCAGATTGGGTAGCTACTCTATCCTCGGCGTGAAGGACTATCCCCTGATGATT
>JAJRYU010000538.1 GCA_024275615.1 Planctomycetota bacterium | reverse complement strand
GGAAAGTGATCGGTCCGTTTAAAGGTGAGGGCGCCGACCCGGCGGCAAGAGTTTATCCTCCGGAATGGGAACAGGATTTCAGAAAGAGCTACCCATCTGGAGCCAATGTCTGCCGTTGGGTTGAACCAACAAGAAACGGCCCAGTCATCCAAAAAAACTACGGATGGCTCGATTTCAAATTTAACTATCAAGACAACTCGGCCATCTATGCCTTGAGTCACATCTCAGTTCCCAAGGACACTGAGGTTCTTATTCACTTGCGAGCCGATGACGACATCAGCTTGTTTCTGAACGACGAACTCGTCGGCAAGTACCGCAACCGGGGATTTAATGGTGCGTCCCGTTCATCATGGCGTGGGCCGTTCAAGAACCTCCCTGATGCTATTCGATTCACTGCGAAGTTGAACAAAGGCCGCAACAAACTTTTGGTGAAGGTCAAGAATCGCCAAGGTGGGTCCGGGTTGATTTGCGCTCTCACTCACGAGGATGGCAGCCCGATTCCCTTGTTGATGTCCGACGCCCAACCCGCGGCCAAGATCAAACCGGTGGCGGAAGAAAAGTGGAAGAAGGCGATCAAGATGCGTTTTGCTTCAAGAGGTGCCGCAAGAAAACTCGACGTAACCGTTGGCAAACTGACCATCGTCAAGAAGACACTGGCCGGAACTTCTCGTGACCGAAGAGTCCAATGGCGAAAGTATACGGTACGCCCCGGATTCCCAAAGGACTCGCCGTCCAATCTCTTTTGGCTCCGCCGCACCGTCACCAAAAAGATGCGTGACTTCCAAATCAAAGTCGAACTCCTCACTGATGCCAACACCGAGCCGAAGTTCGGCATTTGCTTCGACGGTGAAGGCAAGAAAGACGGATTAGGCGGTCTCACTCTCATTATTCACCCGTCAGGCAAGAACAAGATTCGAGCGCGATTGGAACGATATGATCGCCTGCTCTACACAACAGATGCGATCACACTGCCCAAACTGTCTAGAAAAGGCAGTAGGTCTTTGTTTCTGGAGCGCCGAGGGAGCAAAGTGTGGGTCAAAATCGAAGACACCAAGATCTTTGAAGCCGTCGACATCCGCCCCATCACCAACCGCTCTCGCCTCGGTTTCATGACTTGGGGTCCGCAAACTCGCATTGTCGGCATTGACCTTCGCCCTGAGCGTTGATCTGAACACGACACCGCCTCCTCCCTAAACTCAGAGCTTCAATTGTGCCGATCGATCAGGATTTTTCCGTGACAAAGGCTCTCTCCTTGCGCTTTCAATAAGGAACGTACTCGTCAGCATCGTCCGACGTTGAATCCGCCTGCCCATGGGAGCTGCGCTATGCGACAACAATTCGTGATTGCCATTTTGTTTTGTCATGTTTTCACAGTCCTGGGGATCAGCCAAAACATCGGCACCGCTCCCACTGAACCTGTCACCATCTACCGAGACGCGCAACAGGCTCCCCACATCTTTGCCCCTTCGGCGCGGGCAGCATTCTACGGCTTTGGTCGCATCCAGATGCGAGACATGCCAACGAGTGTGGCGTACAACTTCGCTCTGGGAGCCGGAGAGTTATCGTCGATCTTCGGCCCTGGCGTACCCATCGACCATGGTCGAGAGCTTCACATACATCTGGATACTCAAGCAAGGCAATGGCGATTCAAACAACGAGGAGCTTACCAATTGGCTTTGCTCCCTCTCGACGTCAAACACATGCTCATGGCCTATTTGAGAGGAGTCAACGACTCTCGCTTGGAATGGCTTCAAGATCTCACCCCCTTGGTCAACAACACAGAACCCTATGCCTACGATCTGCCAACTCTCACTCGATTGATATCGAGGCCAATCACTCTCAACGACGTCATGACTTACGGCATCTATTACACCGCCCAGGGTGGAGTAGGAAGCAACGACACTTTGGCCTATTCGGACGACCCAAATGCTTCTGAAGATCATGTCCGTACGGCGTCAAACAGTTTTGCCTTGGGACTCGGTGCCAGCAAGACCGAACACGCCATGCTCATCACTGACCCGCATCTGCCCATCCAAAAATTCAGCGTTTTGCGTACCTACTTCTGCCAGATCCAAGGAGGTTCCTACAGCGTCTGTGGTTTCAGCCTGCCGGCTTTGCCTTGCATCGGTGTTGGTTTCAACACCGACTTCGGCTGGGCCATTACTTCAAACAATGCTGATACGGCCGATGTCTGGCGCGCTCAGGCCAACGCCGCAGGAACAAGTTTTTTGGTGGATGGCAAAAGTGTTCCGATCATTCGTTTGCCAGCGACAATTGATGTCTACGACTTCATCACCGGTACAACTTACCCCAAGGGAATCACGCTTGCCTACGCCAAGAGCCTGGAAGCCCCCATTATCCGCGAGGAAACCAACACCCTCTCGACTTTGGCTCTGCGGACCATTTGGTACGCCCGCACTTCCCTCGGCACAGACAAGTCCGCGTGGGAGTTTCTGATTCGTTTGGGACAATCTCATTCCGTCGTTCAGGCAGCCACGGCGTTTGCGATGAATCTTGGCGGTGGCAACTACTTGATGGCAGACTCGACTGGCGACTTGGGATACCTCTATGGTGCACGGGTACCCATTCGCAAGGATCCGACTCCGGGCACAACGTGGGCTCAAATCCAAGATGGCAACGATAGCCGCTATCGATGGCGCGGCATCCATCCGGTGTCAGATTTGCCATCTGAACGTCTTGGAGCATCAGAATCGTCAAGCACGGAAGAACAGAAATGGGTCCAATGCAACGCTCCAGCCGATATGGTCAAACCCAACACAACAATGGACCTTGGTTCTTTCCCCGAGTACATGGTTCATCGACAGACCTCCGGTGAAACTTGGCGACAACGAAGAGGACGCATTCTCCTGAATTCTCAAGAACGCTTCTCGGCGACGGAGTTTCAGAATGTGAGCACAGATCTCATGGACATCTGGTTCGATGCTCTGACGGCCCACATTGACGTCGTGGTCGAGGAGTTTCTTCTTCAGCAATACCCTGATGTCGTCCAGATGTTGGCGACCCTTGATGCTTGGGATCGCTACACTGAGCCTGACAAGACCGAACCGGTGTACTCCCACCTGATCTATGCCTACTTTGTTGGCTTGCAAAGGAAAAACAGCCAAAAATCAACAAATGGTCACTATGAGTTCTTCACCGCTCCCGACGAGGTGCCTAGCTTGGAAGAATGGATTTCCGTCGATTGGAATGTCGTTCGCGAAAACATGGCGGCAGCGGTCCTCAAGGCGGCAACAACCTACAACGATCTGCTCAATCCTCTGTTGCCTTTGGTGACGTTCCCCTCTTCACCTTGGACTCCGGCCCCTTGGGCTAGCTACTCGACCCAAGTACCGGACTGGGGTACTGCCCACTACTTAACCCTCACTCCCTACAATGATCCGAGCGCTGCGGCGCTCTATCCGGTCGGTGGCACTCTCAGCCTTTTTTCTCTCATTTCCGAATTGGTCCCTAACGTCGAAGACACCATCATCGAAGACGCCGGGATCCTG
>JAJRYU010000537.1 GCA_024275615.1 Planctomycetota bacterium | reverse complement strand
CATGAAACCCAAGCCATAGATCATGAAGCCGATTTCGAACGCCCGGAAACGCTTGTGGTCGCGATAGAGACGAAAAAGCTCGCCGTAGATTGCCTTTGTGCTTTTGCGTGGCTTTTGTTTTTCCCGTGCCAGGTCAGTGAGTTCACGACGGACGCGAAATCGTCGCAGTAGGCGAATGCCAAGAAACGATGTACCTGCCAAAATGGGCAACATCCAATAGATGCCCTCGGGCTCTGTTGTCAGACGAAACGCGCCAGCTAAGGCAATGCCAAAGAAGAGCCCAGTCGAAACAGCTTTCATGCGGCCGTAGACGGCCCCTCTTTCGTGATCGGCGTAGTTGGAGCGCATCATGCGATTGCGCAAAGGCACCATCACCGCGACAAACGCAACATTGGTCAGAACCAAGAGTGGACCAAGACCCCAGAAGCCTCGTAGGAAGGCGGCACATAGCAAAGGCGGGACGCTGAGTGCCATCACTAAATTTAGGACTTTTGCTGCGGGCCACAGACGGATGCGGTCGGCGATCCACGGGGCCAGAAGGAAGGAGAAGTGGTTGAGGGCGAATAGCGCGGTAATGTCGAGCCGGGAAGGATCGAAGATTCGAGTGAGAAGAAAGATCCCCAAGAGGCCGGTTTCGGCGCCAGGAGCAATCAGGATCTCGGCCGGCAGTTGCCTTTTGTAGCTATGACGACCGTAGAAGCTCGTGGCGGGTGGAGTTAGCATGGCGCACAGGAATAACCCATTGGCCCAGAAAGACCAAATCATGAGCTATACGGACAAGTTTATCCCCCGAGGCCTCTCCAAGCCAGATGCTGACCATATCGCTCTTAAGTGGGCAGATGGCGGTGAAAGCGTCATTCCCATGAATTTTCTTCGCGCCAAGTGCCCCTGTGCCTCGTGCGTCGATGAGTGGACCGGGGAAGTCATGGTAAAGGCGAAAGACGTCGACTACGTCCGCGTGGAAGCCATGAAGCAAATGGGCTCCTACGCGTTTTCTATTACCTTCACGGATACACACAGCACGGGAATTTTTACCTTCAAGCGGTTGCGAGAATGGGGAGACGAACTTGCGGCCGGTGCTCAGGAATAGGTGTCCGTGAAGATGTGGGCTAGGATAGGCACCAAAACACAAGCCCAAGGGAGGTGGCACCGCAAGTGGTCACGAGAATCTTGGACTGGGGCCGAAGGAGAAGACCATCAACCCGATCTCCCATCAATAGCCAGTGGACACCCAGAGCGAGGGCAAAACTGCCAAGGACGTCCGATGGGTAATGGACGCCAGCAGCGACACGTCCCCAAGCAATCAACGGTAGGGGCAACAAGAAGAAGAACCGTCTCTTCTTGGATTTCGCACAAAGAAAGAAGAGTCCAAACAACGTCGCTGCTGCGGTGGACGTGTGGGCCGATGGGAACGCTCCGCTTTCTGGATTGAAGCCGACGAGGGTTTGAATATCCAGCAACTCAAGGGGAGGCCGAGGACGATCGACCACGAGCTTGATGAATCGTGTTGCCAAGTTTGTCAAAACGGTTGCGACCACAAGTGTGGCTGCAAGTCTCTGCAAGCCCCTGTTTCTTGCGCGCGCCCATACGATGAAGCCAACTGCGGTTGCCAACGCGATGAATCGACGGGGCAGCCAAGTGTGTAATTCCTGAATGAGACCCTTGGAGTCCTGAGTCAAGTCGCTTCGATTGATGGCGACGATGAGATCGACGTCGACTGTCAGCCAGGACAAGAGTGCCAACAACGAAAATGTCAAAGCTGATGCAAAAACAACGGTGCGCTCCCGAGTTTTTTGTCCGTCGACCATGAAAGACCTCGACCCACTCCTAGTCAAAATGCATGGGCATCCTGGTGCCCGATCCAGCCCTCGCTGACGAACATGCGCCAAATCCCGAAAGCAAGAAAGACAAAAATGGCTGACCAGAAAATCGGTGTGAGTACAGGGTCAAAGTGTCGAATCTTGCCATGAAGGCGGTCGCTCCATGATTTTCTCACCCCGGTGATGCCAAAGAAAACCATGAATGGCCACAAGAAGAGCCCGAAGGGATGATATTGCCAAGCGGCTTCGAGGTCCAAGTGCGTCAAGTTGGTGATCGATCGGGTCAAGCCGCAACCGAAACAAGGCAGGTCTGTCGCTCGATAGAATCCGCAGAGTGGCACCCCAAAACCGTGGGTTGGCAAGAAGAAACTGGCGAGTAGCGCAAGCGTGCACAGTAGGTAGAACGGCCGACTCAAGATTTGACTGGCGAGAGGCAATTTCATGACCATCTTATTCGGTCCATTTGCCATGCATTTCCTTTGGGAATCAAAGAAACCGGAGCACCAGCGTTGCGACATTATGCCGCGCTGGGCTCCCATCGACGCTATTCTTCGTTGTCGTCTTTGGTGTAAGAGACATTGATGATTGAGTGGATGCCTCCTCTTGTGGACCATCGCGTCTCAAGCTCAAGCCAGTCGGGGCCACAAGCGGCGACAAGGTCGCCGAGGATCTTGTTGGTGACATCTTCGTAGAAAATGCCCTCGTTACGATAACCTTGGAGGTAGAGTTTGAGGCTCTTGAGTTCGACGCATTTCGCCGCAGGGCCGTAGACGATACTCATTTCGGCAAAATCGGGATGGCCCGTAACTGGGCATACGGAAGTGAATTCCTCCACTTCATGCTGGATGGTGTAGTCCCGTTCCGGGTGGGGATTGTCAAATGTCTCAATTGCGCTCATGATGGGGAACCCTCAGGGGAAAACCTGACTTTGCCTCAGGTTGGCAAGAAAAACAAATCTGGTTTTCAAACGCTGGCGAGATCGCCACTTCGGCCCAGTCATTCACCCGGGAGAATACCGTGAAACCTGTCAAGAAAATCTGGATGAATGGGGAGTTGGTCGATTGGGACGATGCTCAAGTTCACGTGCTTTCTCACGTTATTCACTACGGTTTCGGGGTTTTTGAGGGGATTCGTTGCTACGCGTTGGAGGACGGTGGCCGGGCTATTTTTCGATTGGACGAGCATATCCAGCGCTTGGGGGAATCCGCTCATATTATTCAGCTGAACAATCCTCATTCTCACGAAGATTGGGTCCAGGCCTGCGAGACCATCATCGACGTGAACGAACTCAAAGGGGCCTACCTGCGGCCTGCCCTTTGTGTTGGCTATGGCGAACTTGGTTTGGCGTCGATCCACAATCCCCCATTAGCGATGGTGGCCGCTTTCGAATGGGGGGCCTATCTTGGGGAAGAAGGCATGAAGAATGGCATTCGTGCCAAGGTCTCTTCCTTTTCCCGCAGTCACGTCAACTCCCACATGCTGAAAGGCAAGATTAACGGCATGTATGTCAACAACATCTTGGCCAAGCGCGAGGCCGTTGACGCCGGTTATGATGAAGCCATCATGCTTGACACCACGGGTCATGTGGTCGAAGCCAGCGGCGAGAATCTCTTCATCATCCGCCATGGCCAAGTTTCCACGCCACCGTTGTCCAGCGTTTTAGGTGGACTCACCCGAGATTCCTGCATCAGGATCATGAATGACATGGGGCATGAAGTCATCGAGCGGACGATCACGCGGGACGAACTCTATATTGCTGATGAGATCTTCATGTGCGGGACTGCAGCAGAAGTCACACCTGTAAGAGAAGTTGACAATCGCAAGATTGGTACTGGCAGTCCCGGATCAATCTCAAAGGAAGTGCAATCCACTTATCTCTCAGCAGTCCGCGGTGGAAGGCCTGAGTATGACAGTTGGCTTCATCGGGTCTAGCTCGCTGCTAACCATCACGTCGTGCTATTGTTTTAGATCCTTCATCAAGCGCAGGACAGTGAGCGCCATGGCAGTCCCATAACTCTTGCCTAACTCGTGAGAGTCGATCCAGCCGCCATCAGCTTCGTTCGTGCTGTAGACGATCTGACGCATTTGTTCGCGCCATTTTGAAGCGGTCTTGCCGGAGAGCCGGTTGATGGCCTCAGCACGCCCCACCATGTCATACCAAAAGAAGAATCCACCGATGGCGTACAGAGAACGCATGTGGTCGTCGTAGTTTCTGGCCATCTCAAAATTGGGATGCTGCTTGAAACTCTCGGCAACGGCAGCCTTGAGTTTCTTGGCCGAAGAAGCACCTCCCAAATAGAGCGCCAATTCACAAAGGGGCATTCGCCCGCCTGCTTGTTCAACGCCGCCGCGATTTCGCATGCCATAACCGAATGCACCGGTCTTTTTTATTCTCGCGCCAAGGACAGCCTTGGTTGCTGCCTTGAGCCTCGGCATGGCAATCTTGGCACCCGCTTCGGCCGCAACGTAGAACGCATGCATGACACTGGAAGACGTGAATGCGGCGGCGTACTCGTGACGATAGGCGCCGCTTCCCAATTGCAATTCTTCTGTCTCGTCAACCAACTTTTGCAAGAAAGGTAGATATGTCGTCTTCTGTTTTGGGTCCATCTCAATGAGACGACTGAAGAAGTTGAGACGATAGACATAGGCCCAGATGAGCTCGTCACTGTCCTTGGGATTCAAGTGGGAGTCATCCTGCAGGTAGGTGATCGCCCGCTTGAGAGCACGATCAATTTTCTCCCTCGGCCCCGAGCTTTGCCAATCAAGTAGGGCACGGGCAGCGATCGCAGTTACCGCCACATGGACGTTCGGCATCGAATCGAGGCCACCGAAGTCATAGCGAGAATCGTTCCATGAACCGTCTTCTCTTTGCATGTCAAGCAGGCGTGTTATGCCTCGTCCAACCATCGCGGACTCATCTTTGGCCGAACCAGCCGTGCGGCTGTGCCTGAGATCCTTGTGGGCCATCGTTCTGAGAGGGAAGTCGCGATAGGATTCGAAACCGTAGAGGAAGGGACCCCAACCATCCAATTCAATCTGGGCTTTCTTGCCCCAAATGGACTGTGGGTGCTCGCTCGCAAGGGCGGTCCAAACTTCGTTGCCCTTCGTGGTTTCATTCTTCATGTGATAACAGACACCCAAGAGCCAAGCCGATTCTGCTGCCGAGTTTTTCTTGCTCGCGGCGAAGCCGAGGAGTTTGATCGCCTTATCGATATTACCCACGCCGATCGCTGTGCGAGCCTCCTTGTTGGCGTCATAGGATGGATCGTTGTTGCCAGGAGTCTGAGGTTTGTAAGCCAGAGCTTTCGAGTTTTTTTTCGTTATCGTGTCCAAGCGGTTCAAGAACCATTGGCGTTGAAAAAGTAGGAAACGATCAACCGTGTGGATCAACTTGCCCCTTCTGTCCAGAAGCACAAAACCTGGTTCGATGAATTTGCCTGCCACGAGTTGGTATTTCTCGGCCAATTTCTTGTCAGAGATCTTGAGTTCAGTGTCGTTGCGGAGCAAACGTTTGAAACCCGTCTTCAGGGGGATGAATCGTTCGCTAATGTAACGAACGACCTCGGGGTCAGAGAACGGCCCTGCCATCATGTCCCAAT
>JAJRYU010000536.1 GCA_024275615.1 Planctomycetota bacterium | reverse complement strand
GGTCTTCCTTACGCTCAGCGACACCGAGGCGATCAACTAACAAGGATTAGGCCACGTTCATTCCGCGTGGATTCAAGTCAATTCCTGATGAATCCTATGCTTTTCGTCATATTCGCCGACAATTGTATTGGGGCTCGGCCATGTTCCGTCGAGTAGATCTGATCCATAAGGAACAACTGTCATAAGCGCTGAAGACTACATTAATGAGCTCGTTGCGAATGGGCAGCCTCATTTCACCACCAGAGATGCCCTGCAGTCCATTGTGGGAACTGATTCTGCGGTGCGAGCTCAGCTGAGACGCCTCAAAAAAAAGGGGCGTGTTGCGAGTCCTATGCGTTCTTTTAATGTTGTAGTACCGCCTGAATACCAACGCCTTGGTTGGCTCGGCAGCGTCGGTCCGGTTTCCGTCAAAGCCTGCTCTCAGCGACCATCCTCTTTGGATTCCTGCAGACAATGGACGGCGGTAGACAGAGGGACAGCTACCGTGACTGGGCAGGTCTACAAGCAATCCGCATCGACTGCCGGAGATGGGACGATCTGCACTGTGGTGCAAATCGACTCATCGGGCGTCCGTACCATCATCTGGGGACCAACCCTGGTTACCGATCAAACAGGATTCCAAATCAGTTTCACTGTTGGTCTGAAGATCGGAGAGACCTTGAGTTTCGAGGTCAATCAAAACCAAAACACAACAAACGATGCAACGCGTTGGGACCCGACAATCATCTATCAATGGTAGTCTGACTCAAGTCGCCGACCTGGCTTTAAGGGCACCAGTGAGAAATCCTCTCGCTGGCGCCCTCCTTCCGCTCTGGGTAACGCTGCCACTGAACGCGCTTACAGCAATGAAACTCAATCCGGAGCAGTAGCTGCGATGGCCGGTTTCAGCTCTTGATTCTCACAGACTGGGGTCTACCTATCTCAAACATCAGATTTTTGATGTTGCTAGCCAGAATCGCATCACGAGCTGACCATTCTTCTGCGGTTGATGTGTTTGCCAGAATCGCTGACAAGGTCATGTCGTTGACTCGCGCCGAGTCCACAAGAGTCTCCCATGGTCGTTCTCTTACGCGATCGTCGGTCATGAACCGTGATGTCCATAAGAACGTATTAGCGACTTATTGACGGCAACTCGTCAAAACCCTGCCGGGCGTACTTCGAAATCGATGTCTGGCAGTCCAATTAGTACGCATCAGCACGCAAGAGATTACGATTGTTGCTCCCGCTCGCATAGTACCTTGTACTACCACCGCATCAATTGCAGGCAAACTTCACTCCTACCTCGTATGTTCCTTGTAAATGGACCTAAACAATGGGGGATCTTCGTCGGAGAATTGCGTCAGATTCCTCAATTTTTCGTGAGAATCGTACTCGCGGAAACTCGATACAGTTCCAGTTTGAAAGCAGTCGATAGATGAATGTCGCCCCAATTCCATGGGCCGCCCCTTGATCTGCGAAAGAATCAAAGGCGGAGAAACTGACATGAAGATAGCAAGCAAGAACCACAGCAAAACGTCGCACAAGCGAGATTCGAATTCCATAGGTTTCAGCCTCACGGAGTTGATGATTGTCCTATCGATCATGTCGATAATGGTTGTCATGGCTATCCCAATATACTCAAGCGCCATGAGTGTCGCCGAAGAAGCGACTGCCATTGAAGACATCAAGACGATATCGCAAGCTGTTGACAACTACTTCATGATGAACGGAGTCCTGCCAAAGACTCTTGCTCAGGTTGGATTCGACGACCGAGTTGACCCGTGGGGAAAGCCCTACATTTTCAAGCCAGTCGCCGACGCTCAACAACTCGGGAAAAAGGGGCGCGCCGCCAAGAGGGCCGCACGCAAAGCCGCCAAAGCCACCAAGAAAATTCTCGCCGCGGCTGCTTTGCAGTCCTCGACCGAGAATGCAATATTTTCAACCAACAAGAAAGGCAAGATCTTGATTGATGTCGACGGAGATGGCGTGATCGATGTCAAAATCAAGAACATGGATCTATCCCAAGTTCAGAAAATCTTCCTCATGGCACTCAAACTCGATGCCAACGATATGCCTGTGAACTCGGACTATGATCTCTATAGCCTCGGCGCCGACGGTGACTCTGATGTGAAAATCGATGCCGAGCTCAGCAAGGACGATATTATTCGTGGTCGCGATGGCAATTTCATCGACCGAGCTGAAAAATACTGAGCC
>JAJRYU010000535.1 GCA_024275615.1 Planctomycetota bacterium | reverse complement strand
TGGTTGGGTCCAACGGTATTGCTTTTGACGTCGATGCCATCAACACAGTGAGAGTTCAGTCGTTTGATGTTGAAGTGGCAACGAACTTCCTTGCTCAGCCCGGCGATTTCGAAATCTGGACGACAATTGACGGTGGCGGTTTTGCCGGAAGGGTGGAGGACCCATTTGCTTGGCAGCTGGTGGCGACAGTTGCGAATCTGCAGCCACAGGGAATTGGCCAATGGACCCCCTTGTCTTTGAATCTTGATGTGCTTGTCGCAGCAGGGACGAAACGTGGGTTCTATATCACCCAAACAGGACTTTGGGGGATCTTGGGCCGTAATTCGACTGGCCCCAATGCAATTCACGGCTCGAATGCTGACATCAGGCTGCGCGGCGGCGCCGGTTTGACCTACTTCGATTTCTTCGCCGCCATGATGGCAGTTGTTCGGGTTCATTACGTCAAACACGGACCCTTTGCCGTAGATCTGTCAGTCAAGGAGATGTCGTCGCCGGTTTTGGACCCAACACTCTGCCAACAAGGCGCGACGAATGAGACAGTCAGCGTTGTCTTACAGAACTTGGGTATGACAACCTTGTCCCCAGGCACCATCATTCCATTGAGCTTCCAAATGGATGGGCAATCGCCCGTTACCGAGTTCTTCGTCACAATTCTACCTGTCCCACCGGTGGGAGTTGTGTCCTACACATTCGCCGCGTCTGTCGACGTCTTCGCTATCGGCGATCACACCATGACTTTGTCGCACAGTCTCACCGGCGACCAGTTCGTCGGGAACGACTCATTGGCGCTGATCGTTTCGAGCGGCGGTACCTTGAGGGTCTCCGCATTTCCGTACATAGAGGACTTCGACAACTTGATCCCCCTCAGCGTCATGACGCCTCCGCTTGGTTGGACCCAAGAAAGTAGCGATGCGACCGGGGCCGATAGCAACTGGGTATTCGAAAGTTCAGGAAACCTAAATTTCGTCGACCACACTACTGGTAGCGGTGAGTTCGCGCAGATCAACGATGAACACGACTACCCCGCTGTGAACCTTCGGTCTCCATGTTTCGACTTTTCCAACGTTGTCACGCCGCGTTTGATCTTCTGGTTATTCAGCCGCAATAACACGGTTAGTGAGAATCTCCTGAGTGTGGACGTTATTGACATGCAGACTGGTGCACTTTTTTTGGATGTTTTTGGGCCGGTTGGAGAATTGCCAGTCCAAGACTGGGTCAGGCAAGATGTTGACCTGAGTGCATTCTCTGGGAAACTCGTGAGATTCGTTTTTCGGGCATCCACCGACCACGGTGGTGGCGTAGCAAATGCGATTTCCCATGATATATCAATCGACGATGTCACTGTCTTTGATTTCGTGCCAACTCCCGGGCAGCCCGAACAGCCTGGTTTCGCTTCCCTAGAGATTGGCTTGACGATGAACGCCAACTTCGATCTTCTTGAGACAGGTCTTGGAGGGCCATTCTTTTCCACTGTCCAAGCCAATGCCAATATGGTCATGGAGTTTGGTGGCGAGCCGCAGATGCCCATCATCGTTTTGGGGGGGCTACTGAATCCAGCGATCGCCAGTTTTCCGCCTATAGGGGTTCTCGATATCGGTGGTACGGTCGATCCGCTTACGGGTGTACCCACAGGAATTGTCGTGTTAGCTGATGGTAACTCTCCCCTAGGCGCGAATCCGCTGTTTAATACGGGTCCCAATGGTGCCAGTCAATTTGGCATCATTTTGCCGAATCTACCACCGGGGATCTTGGTGACTTTTCAATGCCTCATGCGCACATCGGGCGCGAACGGTTCCTATGTTGCCCTTAGCAATGCAATTACAGTGACAGTGGAATGAATTGGTATGGCCCTACGGCGTCAGCGTACGAGCCGATTGCTGACATCAAGAATGAAGCAGGGGTGAGATGCCAAAAGGCAGACCGGCTGGGAGTGGACGGCCCATTCGCCCGACAAGACTCATCAAAGAATGAACGGTGCGGTGATGCTTCAAGCCCCCATTGTCCGCCACCAAGGATTCTTCACAGAATATCTGCATGTCAATGAGCGTATCGCCGTCATACCGACATGGAATCAGAACCGAAGACAAACCCAGGTGATAACAGCGCCATCGACGGCCCAATGTCCACCCTGAAATTTATGGGGCTGACTTTTCTTGTCTCGGTGGCTGCTCTACTTTTTGGGTGTAGCGCAGAAGAGCAGGAAGTAACACAAGCAATTCCAACTTCCCCCATAATCGCAGTCTCGTTCATGGTAGAGCTCCCGGATGGGCGCGTGGAATGTTCTCTTTCAGAAGAGGGTACTCCTCTAAGCGAGGTCTTACGCCAAACAAGTCTTCTAACGGGAAGACAATTTGCCCAACTGGACCAAAATCTCGCTGCCAAGAAAATCAACATGATTGGCAAGAAAACAATCGGAAAGCAGGACATCCTCGCCTTCGTTCAGGTTCTTCTGTATTGCCACGACTTGGCCGTTGTGCCCAGCAACGATGGCGACTTAGAAGTTCTTGTCGTTGAAGACATCAAAACTTCCCATACGCTGAAGTGACAGAATAGCTGACAAATCTCCTCGCTCACGGGCGTGCCAAGCCCAGTTCTGCATAAATCGAATTCAATCGTTGACTCCCTATGCACTCACCTCTAACGTGAGACTTAGCGTTTACGAGGAAAACAACATGTACGAATTCTGCAACCATGCTCCGGCCAAGACACTTTGGAAGAGTTCTGAATTAGGCATATTCCGAATTCTCATCTTTGGTTTCGCGATTCTGTTCTCAGCGTCGGTGGGCATTTTTGCTCAGACGACAGATGACACGGACGCCTTGCTCGCAAAGATATTTGGCGAACGTGCGAGGTTGTCCTCGCTTTTTGGTCCGAAACTGGAAGACCCTGCTCTTCTCGATCTTATTCGCAAGGACGAAACCGGGCTCTGGGAGTGGCGCAAAGAAAAAACCAAGCCCTGTCCGATACGCATTGCCGATGGTAAACGCCATCCATTTTTGTGCCGACACTGTGGAGGGAAGAAGCGAAAGCTGAGGTTGTCAGAAGAAGCACCATGTTTGGCCTGTCTCGATGGCAAGATACGATGCCATGTCTGCAATGGTAGCGGCCGGTTGCTGGTCACAGGGGGCTTCTCCTCGGGCTTGTCACCGACGTCTTGTCCTGGTTGCGCCGGAAAAGGAAAATTCAAATGTACGATCTGTCGCGGCCGCCGTGTTGTCTTGCTTGGTAGGGTGAATGGCAAGAAGATTCGTGACGCCAAGGAAAGTGACCTCAAGAAACGCTACAAGAAACTCAAGTCCGCGTCTGGCGAAGTTCTCGCCGCCATGAGATCTGGAACTTCACTCGCCGTTGCCAAAGCTAGAAAACTAAAAGGCAAAGTCAAGTACGCACCGGCCCACGTCGCTTTGATGACCAAGCTGCAAAAAAATCAAAACCGCATGAAAGGATTCATTGGCAGCAGTTCCTTTCAAAGCATAGTGCGTGACCGGTTTGAGAAGATGATCGTCGATCAAATAAATCGGGAGATCGTTGTGCTGGAGCATGCCCTTCAACGCTACAAGTGGAATGCCAAAGTCGTGCCCGTCGAGAAGTAATACGGTGTCGTGTTATTATTAACAGCCAACGCAAGTGAATTGGGGCTGCAGGTCGTAGGTAGTCGCCTCAAAGTGCAAACGATCGACGAGACTGTCTTGCTCCCAATTTCGGCAGGTCATCAAGGTGCGATCACTTGTTCGCGAGGCCCAATCCATGTGACATGCCATAAGAACATCGATCTGGGCTAGGTTTCTGCCCTGATGTTGCCGCCACGATTTGGCGAACTGTCAAGAACAAACTGGCACCCCACAAGGAAGACAAGAGGAACGCCGCCCCAATCGTCGAAGACCACAGAATTCGAGAGTTAGGCAGAATGTCATGGATCGTCGTAGATTTGTCCAGAGTCTTGCTGGTATTCCGACGGTGTTCGACTGGTGGAAACTCCAGGATGAGAGCCCTCGATGACAAGCTGAAAATCAACAGGCACTTAGGAGAATTGCCCAAGGACCCAACCAAGAAACTCCTCGAAATTATTGACTTTGGTGCGCGAAAAGAAGAACGAGCATCTCAAATGCCGCGTTGATCTTGTTCGAAACTGCATCGGAGCTGAGAGGTCCAAGTCTCCTAACGCCTTGTTGAAAGAACAGGCGCGAAAGCGATTCGACTAGGGAGCTATGACTATCCCGAGGTCGCCAAGGCCACACATGGGCAAGGCA
>JAJRYU010000534.1 GCA_024275615.1 Planctomycetota bacterium | reverse complement strand
TACTCTCTAAGAAAAAAGAACTGCTCAGCCGTCTGGAATCTGTGGACAAAGTGATTAGCGGTCGTCGAAGCTGGGATTTTGGCGCCAACTCCGATGTCGAATTGCAATATGAAATCATGTCTCGCTTGGTGCGCAATCTGGACACCTTTTCGAATGCACCCCAAGGTGCCGCGAATTCAGTTGCCAAGAGGATAGAGACCTCGAAGGCAATTGCAGATAGAACTCTCGTTTCTCAAACGGCAGCGTGGGGCGCATGTCAAGAGCGCATGAAGGGCAATCCAAAATATGGTGGCCTAAAGATAGATCCGCAACTGGGCTTGATCCCCCTCGGGCCAGATCCGGATTCTGGGCTTGAGGAATTCTTGCACTGGTTGACTCACAAGGGTGATGTCCCACAACGAGAAAATGGGGGCCGCATCAAGATTGACGAACAAATGGGTCTCATTTTGGTTTTGATACCTGGCGGAACTTTTCTGATGGGTTCTCAAAAAAAAGAAGCGACCCAACCTAATTTCGACCTGAGTAGTTCACCCAATGAAGGCCCCGTCCATGAAGTCACGTTGGAGCCTTACTTTTTCTCCAAATTCGAAATGACGCAGGGACAGTGGTCGCGGGCTTTCGCCTTCAACCCAAGCAAGTATCCCAAGGGCTTCTATCACGAATCACTCAAGGCGCCTGTTACTCTGGCACATCAGGTTGAGCAGGTCTCTTGGTTGGCAGCGCAAAAATATCTGCCCCGAATTGCGCTGCAATTGCCGACTGAGGCGGAGTGGGAGAGAGGTGCACGGGGGGGCGAGGCAGGACAAGTTTGGTCTGGATTCTCGAAGCTCGAAGACCTAGTGAGTTTTTGCAACATTAACGGTTCAGAAACTTTGGCCGCCGGATTTACTGGGCAACAGCGGGGGCACAAGGATGATTATGTGGTTCACGCGCCCGTGGGATCGAATCGTCCCAATGCATTCGGGCTTTTCGATATGAGCGGCAATGTTTGGGAATGGTGTCAGGATGAATTTGCCGAATATCGAGTAAAACCAGGAAAACGAGGTGTTCGGGATCTGTCTGGCCAAGAATCAAACCCGAACTATCGAGGCGGCAGCTTCTCAAGCATGGCTTTTTTGTGCCGGGTCGCTGACCGCAATGAAACGAACAGAGATCTGGTAACTCATGACATGGGTGTTCGTCCGATGATGCCCATTCAACGCAATTAGTCTCAACGCCGCCAAGACTCTCTGATTATCGGCTGCCTGGTTTCTATTTTGTTGACAGTCGGTTCATCTGCAGCGTTTTCCAAGAACCAGAGTATCACGTTTGTGTACCAAGCTAATGGTACCACTGCGCCCCAGACAATGTGCAGAGTATGCCGGGCGTGTTCTGAGAAGTGGCTGGTACCATTAACCTGGTTCCCGAAGGTCAGGCTATGGCCCTAAGCGCTGTCTGCCGCTAAGGTAGAGGCATGGCAAGCAAGAAAAAGACATCAAAAACAAAGCCTGTTATTCTCGCTAAGACGAGAATCCTGGCGACTCTGGGCCCGGCAACGGACAACGACAAGACTCTCGCGGCGATGATTGAGGCTGGCGCGAATGCTTTTCGTCTCAATTTCTCCCATGGAACTCATGAGGAACACGCCGTCCGTGTGGCCCGCGTGCGCAAAGTCGCTCGGAGGCTCAAGCGCCCGATTGCCATCCTTCAAGACTTGCAAGGTCCCAAAATTCGCACCGGCCCCGTCAAGGGCAAGGGCAGTGTCTTTTTGGTCGTGGGGTCTGACGTGCGGGTCAGCCACAAGTTTCCACTGACAGAGCCCGGTTTGATTTCGACAGTCTATCGCAAGCTTGTAGACGATGTGAAGGTTGGTGAGAGCATCTTGCTTGATGACGGTTTGCTGGAATTGCGTTGCAAGTCCAAAACGTCAGACGAGCTGGTTTGCGAGGTCATTTGTGGCGGACCGTTGCGCGGCAAGAAGGGTATCAATCTTCCGGGAGTCAATGTCTCCAGCCCCTCATTGACGAAAAAAGACAAGCAAGACCTCATTTTTGGTGCCGAATTGGGCGTCGATTACGTTGCTTTGTCATTTGTGCGCAAAGCCAAGGACATCACCCAACTGCGGGCACAGTTAGAGAAGCATGGCTCTAGTGCGGCAATCATTGCCAAGATCGAGAAGCCAGAAGCTCTGGAGAATCTGGAGGCTATCCTAGAGGTCTCCCATGGGATCATGGTGGCCCGTGGTGATTTGGGCGTCGAGTTGCCGGGTGAACAGCTGCCCATCGTCCAAAAGGAGATCATTGCAGCAGCCAGGCAACGGGGCCGGATTGTCGTGACTGCAACACAGATGTTGGAATCGATGGTCATGAACCCGCGTCCAACTCGGGCGGAAACATCTGATGTTGCCAATGCAATTCTTGACGGCACTGATGTCGTCATGCTTTCCGGTGAAACTGCTGTGGGCAAGCAGCCTGTTGGTGTCATCGAGACGATGACAAAGATCATCAAACACACCGAAGGCAGCCGCCTTTACGAAAAGGTCATGGGCAAGATGAACCTTGATGTCGGCCGTGATGTTGCCGATGCCACCGTGCATGCCGCTTGTACCGCAGCCGCTGAATTGGATGCCCGCACTCTCCTGGCCTTTTCCAGCTCAGGTCGCACCTGTTTTAAGCTGTCTTTCGCCCGTCCACGTTCAGCCATTGTTGGTGCAACCTTCAAGGAAGACGTCTTCAATCGTCTGGCCCTGTGCTGGGGGATCGACGTTGTTCAATTGAAGAATGCCAAGAGTGTTGACGAGCTCTACTACTATGGCGAGCAGCAAATGCTCGAAGGTGGGCGTGCCAAATTGGGAGACCTCGCCATTGTTATTACCGGGTCCAATGTTTCTTCAGGCGGTGGCACCAACAGTATCAAGGTCCACCGTGTCGGCAATTTGGACATGACCGAAAGCAAGGCCGTGGCCAGTCGTTTTTCCCGGCTCTATGCAAAACACGGTAGCCGCCGTCTCGTCGAGAGGCGCTGACAATCCTGCGCAGCCCCCCCAGCGACATTCTGGTGCATTGTCTGTCGCCCAATCCCCATATAGACTATCGCGCCCCCAATGGCGCGTTGCGTTTCCGGGGCTGAAACGTACAACTATCTTCATAGCAACAGATTAGGGGCCACGCTCCATGAATATACACGAGTACCAAGCCAAAGCGATTCTCCGAGACCACGGTGTCGCGACCTCTCATGGCATCGTTTGCAGCTCGGCTGCTGAAGCCAGGGATGCTTTTGATCGCTTGGGGAAACCAGTCAGTGTGGTCAAGGCCCAAATCCACGCTGGTGGCCGGGGCAAGGGCGGAGGTGTCAAGTTGGTCAAGAGCGCCGATGAAGCGTTCGAAGCGGCCGAGATGATCATGTCTTCCAACTTGGTCACCCATCAGACTGGGCCGGAAGGCCAGCCAGTCAAGACCCTCCTCGTTGAAGAGGGTTGTGACATCGCCGATGAGCTCTACATCGGTATCGCCATGGACCGGGACTACGGCATGCCGGTGATGATGGCATCGTCGGAAGGGGGCATGGACATCGAGGAAGTTGCTGCCAATACGCCGGAAAAGATCCTCAAAGAACCCATCGATCCTGAAGCTGGTCTGCGTTCCTACCAAGCCCTTCGCTTGGCTAAGGGGATTGGCATTCCGGCTCCACTTCATCGTCAAGCGATCAAGTTTCTGCAAGCGCTGTCTCGGGCGTTCTTGGCCAAAGACTGTTCTTTGGCGGAAATCAACCCACTGGTTGTCACTCAAGATGGCGGCTTGTTGGCGTTGGATGCCAAGATGAATTTCGATTCCAACGCTCTTTACCGTCATCCGGAAATTGTTGAGTTGCGAGACTTGGCTGAAGAGGATGCGGCGGAAGTGGAAGCGGCAGCAGCAGGTTTGTCCTACATCAACCTTGATGGCAATATCGGCTGCTTGGTCAATGGTGCAGGCCTAGCCATGGCGACCATGGACTTAATCCAGCACCATGGTGGCACACCCGCCAATTTCTTGGATGTCGGGGGCGGCGCATCTTCAGATCAGGTTGCTCACGCCTTCAAACTCATTCTCGCTGATTCCAAAGTTAAGGGCATTCTCGTCAATATTTTTGGTGGCATTTTGCGGTGCACAACCTTGGCAGAGGGTATCTGCACGGCAGTTAAAGAGGTCAATCTCCATGTGCCTTTGGTCGTGCGCCTTGAAGGTACTGAAGTCGAGAAAGGCCGAAAGATCCTCGAGAACTCCGGTCTTCCCATTACTACGGCGACAGACATGACTGACGCGGCTCACAAGATTGTTAAAGCGGTTTCCTGAACGGACGAAAAATCATGAGTATTCTGATCAACAAGGACACAAAAGTCATCGTTCAGGGAATCACCGGATCGACCGGCAAATTTCACACTGAACAGATGATTGAATATGGCACCCAACTTGTGGGTGGCGTAACTCCAGGGAAAGGCGGCACGACTTGTTGCGGTGTGCCTGTCTTCGACACGGTGAAGGAAGCTGTTGAAGCAACCGGAGCTGACGCAACGGTCATTTACGTGCCGCCTCCATTCGCCGGGGAGGCCATTCTTGAAGCGGCTGATGCTGGCATGCGCTTGGGTATTGCCATCACTGAGGGTATTCCCGTGATGGACATGGCCAAAGTGAAGAAGGGCATTGCAGCTACCAAAATGCGTCTTGTCGGCCCCAATTGCCCCGGTGTCATTACCCCAGGCGAATGTAAAATCGGCATCATGCCGGGTTATATCCACAAGCCAGGTAGCATCGGTGTGTTGAGCCGAAGTGGTACGCTCACATATGAAGCTGTTTGGCAGCTCAGTGAATTGGGCTATGGCCAATCCACGTGTGTGGGGATCGGTGGCGACCCTTTGAACGGCACCAACTTCATCGACGTTTTGGAGTTGTTCAACGATGACGATGACACTGAAGGTGTCATCATGATTGGCGAAATTGGTGGTGTTGCTGAAGAAGAAGCGGCGGCATGGATCAAAGCCAATATGAAAAAACCTGTTGCTGGTTTCATTGCTGGCCAAACCGCTCCTCCCGGGAAACGCATGGGCCATGCTGGCGCCATCATTTCCGGAGGCTCAGGAAAAGCAAGTGACAAGATCGCTGCCATGGAAGCTGCCGGAATCCCAGTAGCGGCCAGCCCAGCCGACCTTGGAACGACAATGAGAATCGCACTTAAGGGTTAGCCTGGGAACTCAATACGAAGAACGCGGCTACTTTCTGAACAGGAGAGTAGCCGTTTCTTTTTGGGTTTTTCCTCGGGTTCTTTTGACTAAACACAAAAAAGTGAGGAACAAGGCCGAGGCTCACGTGTTTTTGGGTTTAGAAAATGGGGAGGTTTTCTGGTTCGTGCCAACCGTGAACTTTCCGACAGATACCAGAAAGGCACACCATGTCCCAATACCAAGAAAATCAGTCTATTAGCCAAGAAACCGCAGCGATCGCAGTTGTCCGCGTCGACAATCACTTTCGCGTGGCGGCAACGCGGCCGCTTGCCCAAGATACATTGCTTCTGCACTTAGAAGGAACTCGGGTTCCACAAGCAACACGCTATTCCGTACAAGTTGGACTCAGCGAGCATGTCGATGCGGCGAAAGACAAGACCCACGAGGCTGCTCTTGATCTATATCCTTGGCGCTGCTTGAATCACTCTTGTCGCCCCAATGCCTATTTCCGTGGACACGACCTTCTTGCCTTGCGGAAAATTGAAGCATGGGAACAGATTACTTTTGACTACAACACGACCGAATTCGAATTGGCGACTCCATTTGCCTGTTCTTGTGGCGCTGCGCAGTGCTGTGGTTTGGTCCGCGGATTTCGTCATTTGACTGTTACGGAGCAAGTCAGACGCGCATCGATCCTGGCAGATTATTTATGCGTCTTTCTCAACGAGGCGGGCTAAAGGGATGGTATCGGGCCACGTAGATTCGCCCCCAAGAGAGTCAATCCTACTACCGCGTTTGTTTCGGCGTGTTGCCAGAGAGCACCCCCACAGCGTGGCTTTGGAAATCCCTGCGGGGAATGGGCGTCCGAGACGACTCTCCTTGACATATCGTGTGCTTGAGCGAGAGGCCGATTGCATCGCTCAGGATTTGCTCAAATTTATCCACAAGGAGAGTATTGTTCCCCTCGTTCTGGGACGAGATTCCATCCATCTCTTGCCAGGACAACTTGGGTGCTTGTTCGCCGGGGCAGCTTATGCCTGTCTCGATCCGACGCTTCCAGATGATCGTTTGAATTTCATGCTAAGCGATTGCCAACCTAGAGTTGTGCTCACAGATTCCGCACATTTCGCTCGAGTTTGCCAACTATCTCCTGATTCCGCATGTGTTTTGATCATCGACGAACTCACGGAAAACGAAAAGAAAAAAGGCGCGGTTTCCGAGCCGATGTGGTTCGATCGCAAGACATTAGCCTACGTAATCTACACCTCGGGCACGACGGGTCGACCGAAGGGTGTCATGATCGAACACGAATCAATCGCCAATCTCGTGGCCTCCGATATAGTGCGTTTTGATCTTCATTGTGGCGATCGAATCGCTCAAGGTTCGTCTCCTTCTTACGACTCTTCAGTCGAAGAGATTTGGTTGGCTTTGTCCGTCGGCGGCACGATTGTTGTTCTTGATCAGGAAACAACGAGGTTAGGGCCTGATCTGATCGATTGGTTGGCTAAGGAGCGAATCGCTGTTTTTTGCCCACCGCCCACCTTGTTGCGGACGACTGGCTGCCTTGATCCGCAAGCGAAACTACCTCACTTGAGATTGCTCTATGTCGGAGGCGAAGCCCTTGACGGAGACTTAGCCACCACCTGGGGTGGGCCGTTTTGGCTGGAAAATGGTTATGGGCCGACGGAATGCACCGTCACTTCCTTGCGTTGCCGTGTTGAAGTTGACCAACCCGTGTTGATCGGTAGACCCGTACCAGGATTCAAGGCGTTTGTTCTCGATCGCCAAGGTCAGCAAGCTGCCAGAGGTACCGCTGGAGAATTGTGCCTGAGTGGTGTGGGAGTGGCGCGGGGATATTTGAACCTACCTGAGGAAACGGCAGCGCGATTTCAAACGCAAGCACACTTGGGCCGCTTCTATCGAACTGGCGACTTGGTGCAGGAAGAAAAATGCGGGAGCTTTCGTTACTTAGGCCGCATCGACAGCCAGGTCAAGATTCGTGGGCACCGAATTGAACTTGAAGACGTTGAGGCTCAGTTGTCTCGATGCGGCGGAGTGAAACAAGCTGCCTGCCGGACACAGAAGTTGCAGGGGCAAGACATCCTTGTAGCTTGGCTTGTTGTTGCCGACGGTGCCGCAAGGCCTGCCGTTCTCGCTGTCAAAGAAGAGTTGAAG
>JAJRYU010000533.1 GCA_024275615.1 Planctomycetota bacterium | reverse complement strand
GTTGGTGTCGCCCGCACCGCTGACCGAAAAACCAAGTTGATCATCTGCCGCGTCGCCATCAAATGTGTAGATGACGCTGCCGTCTATTCCTGAGAAAACGCGCGCCATTCCTGAATTGTTGCCGTTGTTGTCGTCACGAGGCGCCCCGACAATGAGGTCAGCGAAACCGTCACCGTTAACGTCACCCGCACCACTGACGGCTGACCCGAATTCATCATCCGCAGAATCGCCGTCAAAGGTGTAGAGCGTACTGCCATCGAGCCCGGAATAAACGCGCGCCATCCCTGAGTTGTTGCCGTTGTTGTCGTCAAAACGTGCACCAGCAATCACATCAGCAAAACCGTCACCATTGACGTCACCGGCATCACTTACGGAATACCCCATTTGGTCCCCCGAAGAGTCACCAACAAAAGTGCCGCCAACAACGAATTGTGAGCGACAATTCAAAGAAAAAATGAAGAAAAACAAACTCAAGAACGTGATTCTGGAAAGTCCATTGACCATGGAAGGAAACTCCAATCAGCTCGCGTTGGCATGCTTGTTATGGAAAATTTGTGAAGATCATCGGCGGGGGTCGCGAGCAAGAAGATGAACTTAGCATGCAGCCTACCAAAAAACTGCCGTCATCGGTGACTCGAATCGCAACTGTTGATGTCAAACGACTAAGGCTCAGCAGGAGTCCATGAAATAGCAGCTAGATGGCGCCACGGCAAAGCAACCGCGTGGTCCCGCAAACGCACAACTGCACATCTAGCCGATTTATGGACCGAAGGTTTCCCAGGAAGCGTCGTCGTTCTTTCAACTCTCATCGATGGCGGAAGAAATCCCGGAGCAACCTGTGCTCACCATCTCCAGCCATGGCGCTGCCCCAAAGAGGACAAATGCTCCTTTGGCCCAGTTTGACGCCGATCATCACATGTTTGTCGGCAAGGTCTCAGGCTAGTGGGCGTTTCTGAGGTAGCTTTCCCATTCCTTCTTGATGCGATCGATTCTCTGCCCGGAAATCCGCATGAGGGATTTATGAATGGCCTTGGAAACATCGACTTCAGGGTCTTCGAGGTGATCAACCAAGCCGCGCAAAGCGCGGCGGCTTTGAATTCGACCCAAGGCAAGAGCTGAACGAATGCGAACTAAAGTCATCTTGTCATCCAGACCCTTCTCCAGGAAAGGGACGGCGTCAGGATCCTGCAAAGCACCAAGAGCCGCAGCAGCGTGAACTCTAACTTTGGCATTACTGTCTTCCATGGCTGACGTCAGTGGCAAGAAAAGCGCACCGTCGCCCTTCTTGGTGATATGTGCCAAGACCATGGCCGCGTTGCTACGAATTCCAGGATCACCATGCCTCAGGAAGGTCGTGATCTCGTTGGCTGGAATGATGATGTTGTCCGGCTGGAGGCTCAGACGCCAAAGTGAAAGCAAAGAGCCAAAAAGAACGTCGGAAAAGGGATCTCTCAGAGCTACAAGGAGAGGCGCAACCGCTTCTTGTTTGCCACTGAATCCGAGAGAGGCGGCTGCAACCTTGCGAAAACGAGGACTGGCAGTCTTGAGGTCACCCACGACAGCGTCAAAGTTCTTGTTTACGTAGGTCTCCAGTGCTGCGGCAACGCCATCAGCTTTGCCATACTCTTGACGTTGGAAAGCCAACCACCACTGGTCCATTGAGCGCTCAAGCTGAAGCCGCCGTTCCGTACGCACGCGACTGTCTTCTGCAAGTGTCGAGGAAACTTCAGCAGGAGTTTCCATCTCCTTTTCTTCTGTGTCGGTGGTCTGAGGGTCACTCGCGCATCCACTCAGAATAATCACCGCCAATACAGCCGTCCATAAAGACGTTTTCATCAAGCTCTCCTTGGTCCCGCCGGAATGTACTTTGTCAAACCACCGCTCTTCGTACGTGGACGACCTCTTTGGCCGCAAATTCCAACTTTCACTTGCCAATAGCCACAACGAGGGCTTCCGGCAATCGTTTCAGTTTGCCCATTTTGTCAATGGCGGCCAACCAAACCCAACCTTGAGCCAAGAGCTGACCCGTCTCGGCATGGATGACCTTCGTTTCAATCTTGAGACGAACCCGAGCGACCTCGATCACATCCGACTCGATGATCAGAAGATCATCATAACGTGCTGGAGCCATGTAGTTAACATGTGCCTCGACGATAGGCATGATTGTGCCTTCTATCTCGAGTTGGGCATAGGGCACACCCAAAGCTCGCATCATTTCTGTTCTACCGACTTCAAAAAAGACCAAATAATTGGAGTTGTAAACGACTCCACCTTGGTCCGTGTCGGCGTAGCGCACGCGCAATTCAGTTCGATGACTCGCCAAAGTGAACCTCACACAAGTTTCGTCTGCCTTAAAATATAGGTAAACCTCGGCAGGGACAAAAGATGCGATCTTCGACAGACTTGCTTGTTTGCCCTCATTTCCATAGTCTGTGAGGCTGATTTGGTTGGTGTTTTGACGTTGTAGGTGAGCTCATGTTCCTGAATGCACTGGTTCTGTGTACGGCTTTTCTGCTCTGGTTTGTCTTTCGCTCGGACAAACGGCAGCGTTTTGCCGTCATCCTGGCATGGCTCATACCTGGGGCCGGGCATTTCTACCTCGGTGAAAAACGCCGAGGTTTGTTCCTCGCTGCCCTCGTCATCGCCACTTTCGTCGCAGGCATGATCATCGCCGATTTTCGCAACATCTCCCCCTTGGATCGCCACCCTATTTGGGGAATTGCCCATCTTTTTGGCGGCCTGATGAGCGGTATCGCAGCATTGGCAACAAATGGCCTCATGATCGTACGTGACAACCCTTTTTATCAGGTCGGTTGCCTCTATTCAGGAGTCGGAGCGCTGCTCAACGTCTTGGTCATGATCGATGCTTACGACTTGGCCTCCAAGAAAGTCAAAGAAGTCCCCGAAACTGTTGAGGAGGTGATCGCATGAACCTATGGCAGAATATCATGCTATTCTTGCCCTTGTGCTTGGTCATTTGCTTGGTCTCTTCGACTCTAAGTCGGGAAAACCTCAAGGACGTCTTGCAACAAGGGCTCAGACTGTTCGCCACCATGAGTGTCTCCATCATGGCTATCTGCGCCTTGGTCTATTGGGTCATGGAATACACCCTCGACCATTGATCCTGGGGCCAACCAAGCCACGCACCATTTGCTGGCTGCCATTGAACATTCACAGAGAATCATCGATGAATCGAAGAAGGAGCCCCTGGGGCCGACTCCAAGTAGGTATGTCGATTCTTGGATTAGGCGCGCCGAAAACGCATGCCTGCTTCTTGTAGAACCAGCCCTTTCAATTCCAAAGCCAAAAGGCCCGTCAGGACTTGACCAGGGGTTTGGTCCAAGGCAGGAAGCAACGCGTCAAGAGGAATCGGTTCGTGATCAAGGCAAGCCAGCAAACGCTCCTCAGCCGCTGTCATCTTGGGCAAGGCTCTCTTTTCGATTATTTCATTTTCAGCGACTGATGGGTCCAGACCGTCACGTGGCCAACGAAGGTCATCCATCAAGTCCTGGGCGTCGCGAATCATGGTCACACCATCCCTGATAAGGGCAAGGCAACCGGCACTTGCGGGATTATCGACTTGCCCAGGCGAGACAAAAACAGAGCGCCCCAAATCTGAAGCCCATCGAACAGTAATGAGGCCACCACTTTTGGCTTTGGCCTCCACCAGGATAAGCGCATCGCACAGGGCAGCAATGATACGATTACGCCGTGGAAAATTGCCTGGAAGAGGAGGAGTACCCGGCGAAAACTCACAAATCACCGAGCCCAGGTTGGCCATTTCTTCAGCGAGAGAGGCGTGTTCCGCGGGATAGATCCGCGGCAACCCGCAGCCCAAAATGCCATGCGTGACGCCTCCCGCGGCCAAGGTTCCGGCATGAGCTTCGCGATCCACTCCTCGCGCTAAGCCGCTGGTAATCTCCACCCCCATGGACGCCAAGTCTCGCGCCAATCGATTGGCCATTCTCTTGCCATAGCGTGTACTCTGGCGGGCGCCGACGATGGCCACCCGTCTTTGCCCACCAATGGGTAAAGTACCACGATAGATCAAAGCCAGGGGTGGGTTTGCCAGGGCCATAAGGCCATCGGGGAAGTCGTCTTCCCCGACAATAGATACGCGTAGGCAACACGCCTCGAGCGCCGCTTCAACTCTCTCACCTCGGGATTCGAGGGATTCCTCTCTCAAGGCTTTGGCCAAGCCCCGCGACAAACTGGCAATCTTGCCAATTGTTCCCGCGCAAGGTCTGCGTAGCGCCTCGATGGAACCGAAGGCACGTTCGATCTCGGCGAGTTCGCGGCTGCCGACTCGACGCGTATCGTTCAGACCGAGAACAAGACGTCGGCGCTCAAGTTGAGTATTTGGCGGGGTCATTCACGGTCATAGACGACGGTAGTCAGGCAGTGGACCAGAAAATCTCAACCTTGCGATAGTAGGATGGTCACGCTCGCGCAGAGACTCAAGTGAGAAATGTAGGGTCTCAAGTCGTGAGCCGCATGGCTTAGGGGCTGCCCTGGAGAGCATTCCTGAAAAACTTCACCACATTTATTGAAAACCACGTAACGCTCAGGAAACACCGTCGCCTTGCTCATGTAACGAGAATGCGGCGAACGACGAACGACCTTTTCTTTCGAGTGAATCCCGTCCTAAGCCGATACTTCTCGCACCCTCAGATCAAGACAAGCACACATCCCTCGTCGGCCCCATCGCCGATTCAAGATCTTCAGCAATATGACAACGGTCCATTGAGAAAACACCATGTACAACAAAGCTGCTCACACTTTTGCTCTTCTTACTTTCTGCCTTTGCTTTGCATCACAGAACTGCCATGCCCAGACTTCTCTTGTCTATGACTTATTCGGCGCAAGTTCCTTCGAGACCTTCGGTGGTGATGCAAGAGGAGCGGGCGACGTGAATGGAGACGGTGCAGGTGACTTCATAATCGCAGCCTGGGGCACTGCATCGGGAAGCGGCAGCGTCAAGGTCTTCTCCGGAGCTGACGGCAGTATTTTGTTTACCAAGCTCGGCGATTCACCCGGTGACCGATTTGGTCGTGCGGCAGGCGGGGCTGGCGACGTCAACGGTGACGGATTCGCTGACTTCATCGTCGGTGCCGATCTTGACGACAACGGGGGCATTGAGTCGGGGAGTGCCCGGGGATTGTCCGGCCTCAACGGCAGCACGCTCTATTCGTACAATGGCAATTCGCCTGGCGCCTTCTTCGGCCGGACGGTGAGTGGAGCAGGTGACGTCAACGGAGACGGCTTCGCTGACTTCATGGTAGGAGCTCCAGGAGCAGATTCCAACGGCATCGACCGTGGCCTCGTAGTCGTCTACTCAGGAGTCGATGGCAGCGTGCTCTACACCAAGATCGGAGACAGTGCCCTTGATGAATTTGGCGACCACATCAGTGGGGCTGGCGACGTCAATGCCGATGGCTTTGATGATTTTATCATCGGGGTTTGGCATGACAACGACAATGGATTTCACTCTGGCAGCGCTTCCGTCTATTCAGGGATTGATGGCGCGCTTCTCTACGACCTCAATGGCGACTCCCCGGGCGATCTCTTTGGACAATCGGTGAGTGATGCCGGGGACGTGAATTGTGACGGTTTTGACGACTTCATCATTGGCGCTATCTACGACGACAATACGGGTCTCGACTCTGGAAACGCTCGAGTTTATTCAGGGGTTGATGGCAGCATCCTCCATGACATCAACGGACTTCACGCCGGAGACAACTTCGGAGTTTCTGTAAGCGGCGCCGGCGACCTCAATGGCGATGGATACGCTGATTTCATCGTTGGCGGCTTCGGGCACTTTGCTTTCAGCGGCGGCGCGAGGCTATTTTCTGGGGTTGATGGAAGCTTGATTTTCCAAGGATTCGGCAGTGCTGCCAATGCGGGCTACGGTTTCAGAGTCGCGGGGATCGGCGACATTGATGGCAACGGATTTGACGACTTCCTGGTCTCCTCGCCCTCAAGCCCCGTGAGCGCCCCTTTCGCCGGGCGCGTCCGCGTCTTCGCCGCGGACACACTTCCTGTATTAAGCTACAACTCTCCTCAGAATTCTGGTTCTTCCCTCAAACTGCGTTGGTCCCCCAATGGCGGCAACGCCAATGCCATGTTGGGAACAATCAGCGTCTCCGATGCCACTCCCGGAGGCATCGGCTTGTTTGGAGTCAGTCTCGCCCCCGCTGACCTGCAATTGCCCTATGGGTTTCCCCTATTGATCGCCAACAATCCAGCCAATCTCCTTCTCTCTGGGAACTTCGGATTTGATTTGGCAGGCGAGTTGACTGTGCTCAATGCTTCCAGGCAAAGCGCCGCTTTAGCAGGGGCTCAAGCTTACATTCAGTTCTTCGAAGTCAGTCCCAATATAGCTGGTTCAAATGGGCTGCGCATGGCTCTTGTTCCCTAGCCTGAATCGTCAAGCACTCTTGATGTGCCGAGAACCGTCTTCTGACACATCACGAAGCACACGAAGGCCATTGGCGATGACGAGAAGAGACGCTCCCATGTCAGCCAGGATGGCCCCCCACAAGGAGGCCATGCCCACAAGGGCAAGCAAGAAGACAACAAGTTTCAGCCCAACAGCAAAAGAGATATTTTGCCGGACAATCTGAACTGTCTTGCGGGAATGAGAGATCAACCAAGGAAGAGCTTTTATGTCATCGGACATCAAAGCGATGTCTGCGGTCTCGATGGCCACATCACTTCCCGCCGCGCCCATGGCGATACCTAAGGAAGCACGCGCGAGAGCTGGGGCATCGTTGACGCCGTCACCAATCATGGCGACAGGCGAATACAGCTCTTCCATGGCCGCGATTTTTTTAATCTTGTCTTCGGGTAAGAGTTCCGAACAAATCTCATGAAGGTTCAGTTTTCCACCGATGGCTTGAGCTGTCCCAGTGTTATCGCCGGTGAGCATGACCAAGCGCTCCAAACCCGCAGCTCGCAGTTCTTCAATGACACTCTTCGCTTCGGGCCGAATCGTGTCTCCTAGAGCGATAAACCCACAAACATGAGTATCATCGCCAAGCACCACCACCGATAATCCCGCCGCTGAAAGTTCCTCCAGCTTTTGGTGCACATCTGGCGTCTCTTGTTTTCTCTCTTCCAGATAACGATGCGAACCCAGCCAAAACATACGGTCGCCGACGGATCCATGCAGCCCTTTTCCTTTCACTGCGGTGACGTCCGTGGCCGCCATGGGTTCAATGCTGAGTTCTTTAGCATAAGCGCAGATGGCGCGAGCAAGGGGATGATCACTTCTCGACTCAAGACCAGCCGCTCGAGCGAGGACACCATTAACATCATGATCTTCCATGGGCACAACGGTATTGACGCGAAGATCTCCACTGGTAAGAGTCCCAGTCTTGTCAAAAGCGATGGCCCGAAGTCGGGCGGGCGTTTCAATGTGAGCCCCACCCTTGACCAAAACCCCGCGTTTCGCGGCACTCGCCAGAGAAGCAACGATGGTCACCGGCGTCGAAATAACCAAGGCACAAGGGCAAGCAATCACCAACAAGACCAAGGAACGATAGAACCAAATTGCCCACGCGCCGTCAAACAAGGGTAGCCCAACAGCAGTCACAATCGCCAAGAGAAAGACGATAGGCGTATAACGCTTGGCGAAACTGTCAACCCACCGCTCTGAAGGCGAACGGCTGGTCCGCGCTTCACTCACCAACCGAGCTATGTTGGCGAGCGTTGTATTCCCTGCAACTTTCGTCGAACGAACATCTAGGGCGCCATCACCATTTAGCGTGCCCGCAAAAACATCATCACCTGAACGCTTCGTTACGGGTTTGCTTTCGCCGGTAATGGGAGCTTGATCGACTTCGCTGGAACCCGAAATGACCATACCATCGAGAGAGATTTTTTCTCCGGGCAAGACACTAAACACCGTTCCTACAGCCACGGATTCTACATCCACTTCTTCGAGTTGGCCGTCAGATCCCTTGACACGAGCCCAAGTGGGAGTGAGGTCCATCAAACTACCGATTGCCCGCTGCGCCCGTGCGACACTCCATTTTTCCAGCCACAAGGAAATCGCAAAGAGAAATGTCACTGTCGACGCTTCAAACCACTCGCCGATGGCAACAGCACCAACGACTGCTACAGCCATCAATAGGTTCATGTCTGGACGAAAACGGCGCAACGCCAAAAGAGCTTTGGGAGCGACTAAGGATCCGCCCAAAAAGATGGCTGCTGTATAGCTCAGACAGCTTGACAGGGGTGTACCCATCCCATCCTCCGCGCCGCCTAGAGCAGCCGAGAGGCTGCCCGCAGCGATGGCATGAATGATCAATCCAATGATCGTCAAAGAGCCGCTGCCGATAGTCGCAACAGTCCGCCAGTGGATAACACCGTGGTCGTTCTCTGTTGACGGCTTCTCTTGCCACGGGTGAGTCTTGAGGCCGTAGGCTTCAATCGACTTGATGATGGCGTCACTTGGGGTTGAACTTGTGTCCACGGACAGTTTGGCCTGCAAAATGTCAATGCCAAATGACTCCTCAGGTATCGAAAGCGAAAACAACGCCTTGCGAATCAGCTCCGCCTCATCGGCACAGTCTAAACCTTCAACTCGCAACTCCAGTCTTGTGCTCATCATTACTCTCAACTCATGCCTGAAGGGATCTTTGACGTTCTTGTGCCAAAGATAAGATACAACGCGGGCAAAACCAGTAACGTCAAAATGTTGTCCGAAATTACGCCACCGACAACAACGGTCGCCAGAGGGCTTTGTACTTCAGCCCCCACCCCAGTATTGAGAGCCATGGGAACGAATCCAAGGGCTGCGACTAAAGCAGTCATCAAGACAGGGCGTAGCCTGGAGAGTGCCGATTGTTCGATGGCATCACCAAGACCAACACCACGCCCCTGTAGTTGATGAATCATGGAAACCATGACCAGGCCGTTAAGCATGGCAACTCCGGAAACAGCGACAAATCCCACCGCTGCCGAAATCGTAAACGGCATATCGCGAAACCACAGGGCAATGACACCGCCCAAACTCGCGAAGGGTGCACCAGTAAAAATAACGAGGGCGTCTCGTACTGAATTCGTACTGATATAGAGCAAGAACAAGATAAGGGACAAGGCGAGGGGGACGACAAACATGAGACGAGCTTTGGCACTCTCCAAGTGCTCAAATTGTCCGCCATATTCGATGTGATACCCCAACGGCAGATTCACTTCGTCTTCGATGCGCTCTTGAACTTCGGCGACGAAACTAGCGATGTCTCGCTCTTCAATGTTGGTTTGAACGATGATGCGGCGGCGCTGCCATTCCCGAGAAATCGTAGAAGGCCCATTGACTTGGCGGATATCCGCTAGTCTTGACAGGGGGATTCTCTCACCGCCCGCAGCGGGAATGAGAATGTTGCGAATAGCCGTGGGGCTCTTACGAAATTCTTCGGCAAGACGCACGACAAGATCAAAGCGGCGCTGGCCTTCACGAATCTCGCCGACCTTTTTCGTCCCGATGGCTTCAACGACCTCAAGGACAGCTCTTGCAGGTATCCCATAACGAGAGATTGCGTCTTGATCGACTTCTATTTCTAAGACTGGTTCACCGGTAATCTGTTCGACATAGACATCTGAGCTGCCACCGATGGTCTCAAGAATCGCTGCCACTTCGTCGGCTTTTTTCTTGAGAACGTCGAGATCATCGCCAATGATCTTGATGCCGAGATCAGTACGAATACCGGCAACCATCTCATTGACACGCATCTCAATCGGTTGCGTAAAGACAATCTTGGTGCCCGGAAAATCACTGAGTTCTTCACGCATGAGCCCGGTCAACTCATCCTGAGTCGAAGCGCGTTTCCAAGTCGATCGTGGATTGAGAGTGATAAATACGTCCGTGAGTTGAATCCCCATGGGGTCAGTGGCGACTTCGGGAGTTCCCGTTCTTGACCAAACGTCCCTGATCTCATCAGGAAACTCTTCCAGCAGGACTTTTTCCATTTGGCCCCCATAGCGGACCGACTCATCGAGGGAAACACCCGAGAGGCGCACGGTATTGGCGACCAAGGACATCTCAGAAAGTTTGGGAACGAATTCAGCCCCGGTACTTGCTGCCAACCAACCGCCGAGACCAAGAAGAAAGACAGCACAAGCTACAGTAGCCCAACGCCAACGCATGGCCAGGCGCACAAGAGGCCGGTAGATCGCTTTTGCCACGCCAATGATGAAGTTGTCTTTGTTCTTTGGCACACGCGGAAGAAACAGACTTGAAAGTACAGGCATGAGAGTCAAAGAGAGAATCAACGATCCGATGAGGGCAAAAATCACGGTGAGGGCCATGGGCCGAAACAGTTTGCCTTCGATTCCTTCCAAAGTGAGAATAGGAAGGTAGACGATCATGATGATCAGCTCGCCAAACATTGTCGGCTTCCGAACTTCAATGGATGCGTCCCTGACAACGTCAGTGTGCTTGAGTTTCCCACCAGCCTCGGCGAGACGTTTGACGCTATTTTCCACCATGATCACCGAGCTATCGACAACAAGCCCAAAGTCGATCGCACCAAGACTCATCAAGCTACCAGCGATGCCAAAGCGCAACATGCCGGAAAATGCGAAGATCATGGAAAGCGGAATGGCTGCGGCCACGATGAGGCCCGCTCGCAAATCGCCAAGAAATATGAACAGCACAGCGATGACGAGTAGAGCCCCCTCGAAGAGATTCTTCTTGACCGTTTCAATCACCTGATCAACAAGTTCCTTGCGCTCATATACGGGCCTGATCTTGACTCCCTTGGGCAGTGTTTTTTGGATCTCCTTCACCCGCGCCGCCAAACGCTTGCTGACTTCGTTGGAGTTTTCACCCATGAGCATGAAAGCCAGCCCCAAGACGACTTCACCTGTGCCGTTCGCCGTCACGGCTCCGCGCCGAATCTCATGTCCGAGACTCACTGCCGCAACGTCGCTAATCTTGATGGGAACCCCGTTATTGGCATCGATAACGATATTGCTGATTTCTTTCAGATCCGTAGTCAAGGCCATGCCAAGGACTAAGCTAAGTTCACCAGCAAGCGCAATGTTACCTCCACCAACATTGAGGTTGTTCTTGCGTAGAGCTAGGGTGACATCATCCAAGACCAAACCATGCTTGGTGAGTTGGTTCAGATTGACGAGAACGTGGTATTGTTTCTTCTTGCCACCCCAAGTATTGACTTCAGCAACCCCCGCAACCGATCTCAGCCTTGGTTTGATGACCCAATCATGCAACGTCGTGAGCTCTTGCAGAGATTGCCCTTCGCCAGTGACTAAGTAGTGAAAAATCTCCCCCAGGCCAGTGGCGACGGGCCCCATCTCTGGTCGCGGAAATCCATCAGGAAGCGCCACTTTTTGCAAGCGCTCCATGACCAGTTGCCTGGCGAAGTAAATGCCTATCCCGTCTTCAAATAAGACTGTGACTTGCGACAAACCAAATTTTGAAATCGACCGCACCATGGTCAAGCCGGGCAATCCACTAATCGCTTGCTCAACGGGAAAAGTGATCTGCTGTTCAATCTCAAGTGGCGAGAGTGAAGGCGCCACCGTATTGATCTGAACTTGGATCGGCGTGGTATCAGGAAATGCATCGATTGGCAGGTCGAAGACCGCGCGAACGCCGATCCCTAGGAGGGCCAGAAAGATAATGATGACAAGAAGCCGGTGCTCAAGAGACCAGCTGATGATGAAATTTAGCATGATCTTTGTGGAACTCTCAATTGTCCTCGGCGCAACAACCAGCGCCGATATTGCCCTTCAGAATCTCTGTTTTTAGAAGGAAGCTCCCGGTGGTTACAACTGATTCTCCGCCCTCAAGTCCGTCTTCGACGACATAGATGTCACGTTTCTCAAGGCCAAGGCGTACTTTTCGAGTTTCATAGAGTGTGTCGGTATGCCGAATAAAAACGACATTGCAGCAACCTTCCCATTGAACCGATTCCTTGGACACAACGACGACAGTTTCTTTCGAGTCATGAATAACGATGGTCGCTTTGCCAAACATGTTGGCACGAAGAAGACCGGTAGGGTTGGCGAGCTCAGCCCTCGCTTTGATCGTCCGAGTCTTGGGGTCAACGTGTGAACTGACCCAATTGAGTTGACCGACGAAGTTCTCACCGGGCAAACCATCAACAGAAAAGACCACTCTTTGTCCATTGTGAATCCGTCCCAGAAGTTTGGTGTGAATGTCAAGCATGGCCCAGAGTTTCGAAGAATCAGCCAAGGCGAAAAGCATCTTGCGGCTGTCAACAACTTCGCCAATGACTGCGGCCAATTCTACAACTTGACCGTCGAAAGGGGCGAGCAGAGGCAGCTGTGTCGACGTATCGTTGGCGTCGGCCACGGCATCGATTTGGCCCATAGACAGTCCTAATGTGAGCAATCGACGGCGTGATGCCTGCAGGTTAGCTTGAGCCACACGCAGATCGATTCTTGCATTGAGAACTTCCTGCTCCGACACCGAACCCCGCCCTTGCAAGTTATCGACTCCCTGCCATGAGAGTGAATCCAACACCTCAACTGTGATGCCAAATAAGGTCAGTTTCTTTTCCAAAGCCATGACATTCGCTTGGGCCGCCGAAAGCTCGGCTCGAGCATCCAGAAGGGACTTTTCTGACCCTGACTGGCGCTCCATAAGGCGAGACTCGCGTGCTTCGTTCTTCTTGCTCACTAAGAAGAGCTCCCTCGCCTTGATCAAGTCAATGGCGGCCAAGCGAACTTCAAGTCGGTTCAGACGATCAAAGTAGGCTTGGGCTCGTTTGACTTTTTCACGGCCAGTCGCCACTGTTTCCAGGAGCTTAAGAAAATCGGTTTTTGCCACCCCCAAGTCCACGGAGTCCAAGACCGCAAGAGTTTCGCCAACACTGACTTTGTCTCCCAAGTCCTTCTGGACGCTCAGGACTACAGCTGGAACTCTCGATGCAACACGCGCATATCGATTCCCGGCATAAGCGATTGCTGCATTGCAAGAAACGGTGTCCCTAACAGAGCGTTTTCTGACCTTCTCGAATTTGATTCCCGCCCGCGTCGCAGTCTTAGGCGAATTTAGTTTGACAACGACATCGATGTTCGGGCAAGAGGGATCAGGGGCGCGCTTGATCCGCGGAATTCTGATATCAGTGGTGACCTCAACATCATCCTTGGCTAACTCGGGGTTGCACTTGAGGCATTGAGATTCCGGCACACCATGACCGGCGCACCAATCGCCCACGGACTTAAAGGCGGCGACAAGAGCTGGGTGACACTTGTGGCAAAGGGCCTCCGGAACACCATGTTCGGGGCAAGGGCCACGCTCATCGATAATTCCCGGCCGGCAGTAAGGACAATCGGCTTCAGCGATTTGATGCTCTTCGCAAAAGCCCTGCTCGGAGGTATCCAAACTGGATACTGCGCCGCCCCCGCCTCACAATGGGCATTGAGACTCAGGTACGCTGTGAGCCTTGCACCAATCCCCTTGCGCTTGAAATCCGGCGACAAGATCAAAGTTGCATTGGTAACAAAGCGCTTCTGGGACGCCGTGCTCTTGGCATGATCCCATTTTCTTGATCAAGCCGGGATGACAGAATGGACAGATCTTCTCAGGCACTCCATGTTCTTCACAAAGACTCGAGGAATTGACAGATTGAACAGCGCGAGAATCGCCGGCGATCTTGGGATAGATAACGATGCCGACCACAGCAACGAGCACCGCGGCGAGTGCCGCGACAACGTACTTTCGATTCAACTGTGATTTCATGAAAAACGCTCCTATTCTTCGACCCCAACGATACTGATCAACTTCGCGTAGGCGATATTCCAATCCCTCAATCCTTGAATGTGAGCGAGGCGTGCCTCACTCAATGTCCGCTGGGCATCGAGGGTGTCAAGAAACGACTGGCGGCCGGCTTGGTAACCGTCACGAACTTGCGACAACGCTTTGGTAGCTGCTGGAATTATGCTGTGCTTAAAACTCTCGACTTGGTCTTGAGCGGCAGCGAAGTCCGCATAGGCACTCGCCAGTTCGTTGCGCAAATTGTTGCCAACTGATTGGGCTTCGTTACGAGCGATCGCAAGTTGATGACGAGCTGCCATGATCTTGCCTTGGTTGCGATTGAACAAAGGCAGCGGAAAAGAGAGCCCCGCTTCAACGAATGTGTCGTCGGTCTCACCGAGTTGACCGTAGGCCAAACGAAGTCGCACATCGGGTAGGCGTTCGGCTTCGAATTGCTCGATACGATGGACCGCGACATCGATTTCTTTCTCCGCCGCGATGATCTGCGGGTGTTGTTTCTCAACTTTCTGCCACAGGAGTTCGAAGCTTGGAGAATGATGGCTCTGGGGCAACTTGCCAGAAATTCTTCCTTTCGAAAACTCCATGCCGATAAGAGATTCCAGGCGTGTCAAGACTCGCCCACGCTCATAACCCCGCCGACGTCGAGAGAGTTTCAAGCGTTCTGTCTCAACCCGGGCTTTGAGTTTTTCAGATTCCGGAGCCGCCCTTTCTTCGAATCTAGCTTGAGCGGTCGCCAAAGTCTGGCTGGCCAACTCCAGTAGCTCCAGATGTAGAGCTTCCGATTCCGCCAAGTAGAGAAGCTCGAAATAGGCAGTTCTCACGGCACCAAGTATGCGGCGACGTTTCCCATCGAGGCGTACGATGTCGCGCAGTCTGGCTGCTGACGCCGCTCGAATGGCTGCCTTGCGGCGACCGCCAATGATTAGAGGTTGCCTGATTGCCACAGAATTTTCGCTGCGCCCAAGGGAGAGACTCTCAGTTGGTATGTTTTCAGCCTCAAACGTCAAGCGTGGATTCGGGTAGAGCTCTGCTTGCCAGAGGTTTCCCGTGGCAACGCCTACTTGGTTGCGCGCGGCGGCAATTTCAGGATTCTTCCGGTCAGCGAGATACAGTAACTCTTCAAGATCCAAATTGTCCTTTGCCTTGAGAGTCGCAAGCCGCCCCGACTCCTCACGAAGTTCTTCACCATCCGCTGCCTGCACGACATCGCCATGAGGGACTCTTGCGTATTCCGGTCTGCGAAATCCGGTAGCGACACATCCTGTCTCTGAAAGGAGCAAACCACATGAGCAAATCAGACTCATAAGAAATCGAAAACACAAGGTGTCCCCTGTCATGAACGAGGGTTCCTTTTTGATTTCTTCTTCTGGCTCTTGCTCGCTGCAACTTCGAACCCTAAGTGCTTTGCTACAAGGTTGGTCAAGTCCAACCAGAAGGCGTCCGCGAGCCCGTAGTAGACAAGTTTCCCTTGGGTTCGAAAGTCAATCGCCCCTACACGACGCAGTTCCTTGAGTTGCTGGGACGTTCCGGACATGGAAAGCCCCAAAACTTGGGCAAGATCGCAGACGCACAATTCGCGTCCATTGAGAGCATGCAAAACCTTGAGCCTACTGGGGTGAGAAAACACCTTCATCGTCTGAGCCAGCTCCCGGAGAATGTCCTTGGGCGGCAACGAAGCGCGAGCAGCTCCCACCTGAACGTCATCCACCGAATCAACTTCACACATTCCATCTTGAGTTCGTCGTTCCATACACCCATCCACGTGTCGTTTCATGAATCGTGGAAATGATAGGACGTAACCTGAGTCTCGTCAATGGCTGGCGAATTGGGGCAAGCGGCAAGATCCCCGGGTCTTGGAGACCAGCGTGCGTCACTTCAATTTCGAGAAAGTTCTCGTTTCAATCTTGGATTGTCCGTCCAGAAGCTGACGTAGGGCGCGCACCTGCGATTCGGACTCGTCGAGTTTTTGCTGTTGCGCAACCAAGATGGAGACTGAAAGCGTCATGACGACGACTAAGAGAAAGCAAGACGCCGCCAAAAGAGTATTCCTTTGCACCAGCCGCCGGAATTTCAGTATCGGACCGGCCGAGCGTGCCTCGATCGGTTTGCACTCCCTTACGCGACGCAAGTCTTCCGCGAATTCCAAGGCTGAGGGATAACGTCGATCCAGGTCTTTCTCCATCGCGGTTTCGATAACGATGCGGAGGTCGTTAGGGATTTCGCGATTGAGCCTACGTGGGTCCGGCGCCGAACTGTGGCTGATTGCATGATCCAAAGCTGCTCGCGTACTCCCGGTAAAGGGTCGCCTTGAAGTCAGGCATTCATAGAGCGTCACGCCAAGAGAGTAAACGTCGGTGCGAGGATCAATGCGGCCTCGTTGCCCCTTCAATGACTCAGGACTCATGTAGGCTGGAGTTCCCATCACTGCCCCCGACTCTGTGAGGCTGGCAAATTCTGGAGAATCATCTCGGGCGAGGCCAAAGTCTAGAATAACTGGGCGGCCGTCATCGGCGGCCATGATGTTAGCGGGTTTGATATCGCGGTGAATGAGTCCACCTGAATGGGCGACATGAAGAGCCCGCGCGGTTTCTTCAATGAATGCGAGCATGGCCAGAATCTCGCTCTTGGCAGGAGTCTTGGAGTTCTGACCTGTTGCCGAAGGAAGCGATTTTTCTTCGATCGCCTCATCATCGTCATCAAAGAAAACGTGTGACATCGTAACAGCAGAGATTTCACCTTCGCGTGAGTTGGCGATCACCCGGCTTAAGGGCTGTCCTTCGACAAGCTGCATGGCGATGAAAGGGATACCATTGTATTCGCCATATTCGTGAATCGTGCAGATACCCGGGTCATTGATCTTCGAGGCGAGTTCAGCTTCGCGTAGAAAACGCATACGAGCCGAGCGGGAAACCATCGAATTTGCGGTGAGGATCTTGAGAGCGACGTTGCGGCCAAGACGCCTGTCTTTTGCTTTGTAGACACAGCCCTGGCCACCATGACCAAGTTCTTCGGTCAAGGTGTAGTGGGCGAAGTTCCTGCCGATCAGGTTTTTCATCGTGTGGCGTGAAGCACGCGCATCGACCTGATCATGATCGACGCCAATGGTGTTTTCTTCAGTTCTCGAGGGTGCGTTTCCGCCATTCAGATGGTCGCCGTGCGCAGCAGAAGAAATCCTATTCCTCGTTGGAGTGACGCATTGAAAACCCCGACTTGATGGGTCTTTCCCAAACCGAGCCTGAAATTCACCTTGTGGTTGGATGTCGCTTGATTCAGTTGAATACACCATGACTTTCTCCTTCCCATAGTAAGCGGCGATTCTTCGGGCCAGTTCTGGAGATCCCAATCGGCTTACTGTTGGATGGAGCGCAGGAAGAGACGGCAGCTAGACAACAATTTCAAAGAAATTTGTCGTTGTCCCATTTTTCCGTGTCAAGAGAGGCAAAGAGCGCATATTGACGGGATAGACCGCCATTTATGACTATTTCAGATATTCCGTCGGGTCAATTCCGCCCAAAGTCAATCGCCACTTCTCCAGACCACGGCTGACTTGGCGGTGAACTGTCTCAATCTTCAAGCCTCGATCCTGGGCATATTCTTCCCGACTAATGCCCTCAATGGGAACGGCGATGAGGATCTCCTGATAGTGAGGAGGAAGAGCATCGAGTGACTTGTGAAGTTGGTTCACAACATCTTGCCCCCCGACTTCGGTTCTGGGCCCGGGCTTCTCGGAGGCCACCTCTTCCACAAGACAAAGGCCTTGTGCATCTGAGACGGGCTGAGAAATGGCCTCCGGGCGACCTTGCCTCCCCCATGAGCTTGCCACCCAACGAATGTTCTGACAGATCCATCGATAAAACGTGTCGTGGCCGCGGTAGTCGAATTCGGAGAATGTGCAATAGACCCTTAGCCATGCCTCCTGAACCAAGTCTTCAGCAGAATAGATTTTCCGCAAACGAGGCCCCAGCTGAAGCCGGGCAAACAATATGGTGCGGAGGTGATACCGTTGGTGAAGAACCTCCCACAACCTTTCCGCAGGAGCACCAGTTTGGATCTTCTGGATCAGATGACGGGATGTGTTGCCATGGAATTTCCCCGAGCCCAAAGCAGGTCTCTCGGATTTACCGTTCGACCTGGGCATGTGCGAGTCTTGATCACGGCTTTCGCCGTCGGGGCTTCTTGAATGGGACATGGCGCGACCTCTACAAGGTCTGCCATACTCATCCGAGTGTCCTATCGTGTCAAGGACATTTGTCGCTTGGAATTGTCACAAACAGCCTTGATAGGCCCTGAACAGGCAAGGGCTGAATCCACCTAGGCAAGAAGGCACGCCCCTAAGCCGGGGCGTGCCTCAATTGCTCATTTGAGCCTGCTGTTTAAGCCGTAACCTACTACTGAAGCAGGGAAAGGGCACTTTGAGGTGCCAAGTTCGCCTGGGACAGGATGCTCAAGGCGGCCTGCTGCAAGATGGTATTCTTGGTCAGATTGGCGGATTCTTTGGCGACGTCAACGTCACGAATCCGGGATTCAGCAGCACTGAGATTCTCAGACTGCACATCAATGTTCCTGACAGCCGAGCTCAGACGGTTCTGAGCGGCACCCAAATCGCCACGCAAACTGGCAACGCTGTTAATGGCGGTGTCAATGGCGGTGATTGCCGTGGATGCTGCCGAGCTAATGTCCAAAGAAGCCAAACCCAGGTCAGACGAAGTGGCCGAACCGAAGGTAATGTCAATGGTGTCCGTGCCAGCAGTGGTACCGGAGCCAACTTGGATGGTGATCGCGTTGCTCGCTGTGTCCAAGAGGTTGATACCATTGAAGTTAGTGCTGTTAGCATTACGGTCGATTTCGGCCACGATGGCCGTGAACTCATCGTTCAATGTTGTCTTGTCAGTCGTGGACAAGGTGCCATTGGATGCCTGAACGGCCAACTCACGCAGACGAACCAAGTTAGAACTTGTTTCGTCGAGGGCGCCTTCGCCCGTCTGTACCAAGGAGATGCCATCGTTGGCATTGCGTCCAGCTTGATCCAAAGACCGCACTTTGGCCCGCAACCTTTCGGAAATCGCCAATCCAGCAGCATCGTCGCTGGCGTTGGTGATGCGAAGGCCGGTCGAAAGACGTGCAAACGACTTTCCGAGCCTGTTGGTGCTGTTCTTCAAGTTCCTCTGCGCGTTAAGCGAGAAGACATTCGTGTTGATTCTCAGTCCCATCAGATACCTCTCTCAATTCAAAAAACCTAAGCCCCGCTGGGCGGATGACTTGCCTTGGGAAAGGCTCATCGTCCTGACAGCAGCCGATCTGAGATGTCTCTCAGCCAGCCAGCTGAACTCCACCGCACTTATCGGGAGAGAAGCGCTCCTCTTGATACTAATTATATACTTAAATATATATTCAGGTCCTCGAGCGTCCTATTGAGCTCCGGTAAGAGGCCCTTGATCCGCCGCATTCTCCTCGGAATCGGCCTTGGGAGTGAGATTTCCCCGTTTCCGGTGGAGCTTCCTTTTGGCAGCCAACGTGTCAGCAAAAAGACTGGCTCGGCGGCGATCATAGGCCAAGACCGCAATCACGAGGACGATGACCAGGAAAGCAAAGCCGATGAGTCCAGCAGTAACCGGGTCATCGAGGCCAGTCTTAGGTTCCACCGTGAAGACGTCTATGTCACCTATGCCAACCAAAAGAGGTGACTTGGTTTGCCCCTTCTTGCGATTGTAAGCCCAAATCCGGTAGAAAACGGCTTTCATTCGAACCTGGTCCCGTTTCTTTAGATCGCGAGGAGGTTCTTTCAACCACAAGATCGTCATGGGAAAATTATCATCGGGAGTCACATAAGTGATCCAAAACTCATTGATTGGATTGTCTTCTTCATCGTGTTCTGGAAACCAGTAGGACATGGAATGATGATCCACACGCATGACGCGCGCACCAAATTCAATGGTCTTGCCTCGCAAGGCTTCCGGTTCGGTCAGAAGACGCCGAAGTTGCTTACCTTTCAGATGAAGGATCTCTGAAGCCTCGACCTTGTGTCCTTCACGCACACTCGCCATGAGGTGATAGAACGGTCGTTCTTCCAGTGGGTCACGCGCGGCATCAACAGCAGTCACTGCATCACGAACGGTTGCCAACTTGCTGAGGTCAATCTCGTCACCCGTGGGTAGCTTGTAGCTCTTCAACAGACGCTTGCCGAGGATCCAAATACCGGTTTCCGGTCCGTTCTTGGTATCGAAACGCTGTAGCTTGAAGAAGACACCCTGAAGCTTGACTTGAGCCCCGGGAACAAAGACGGGTCCATTGGGTTCAACCTTGTCGAGCAAAGTGAAACGGACCAGGGCAGCGCTCTTATGCTTGCCTTTGCGACAGCGCATGGATCCTTGCAGGACTTTGTAGCGTCCATCGGGCAACTTGTGAGTGTAGGCGTCAAAGAGATCAAAAGGCTCGAGACTCTCTAAGCGCCCTAGGACTTCAACAGGCAATCCACGAGCTTTGTTGGGATCGGCAAAAACCGCCTCGACGTCAAGGGTCCCGAATCCCTGTATTTCCTTGTCAACAACGTTTCCCGCCGACCGCATGCGATTCCAGGGCCTCATGGCGACAATGTCGGCGGCTTTATTGAAAGCGGCGACAGGAATATCCTGTTGACCTTCCAAGGTTTCATCATTGATGGGTCCCCAAGTTGCAACCTTGGGGTCAAAATCCGTCGTGATAAAAGTGATGCCTCGGTTCGATTCGCCTTTCTCTTTCCGTTCAACTTCAGAGTCGCGCTCGCTGCCGACTCGAGTCGTGTAGATGAGCCCGGCTATCATCACCGCCAGGATGATCCCTAAGAACAAAAAAGGGCCCATGCCTCCTCTTGCCATCAACCCAGTGTCCATCATGCGTTTCATAAGATCTCTTCTCTTGGCTCGTCAAAGTTGCGAACGTACCTTGCAAACGAAAAGTTCGCATCAGGGTTCAGATCTCGACCCTGAAGTTGTGGCTCTGGGATTGTATACCGGAAGGAAACTGGATCAATGAACCCGTCGGAAGCCCCAAGGACTAAGACCGAGCTATTGGCTCGATCTTTGGCGTTTCTCGCCGAATTCACAGACTATGAGCAAAAGAACGCCCTTTCCCTGGGGCGGAACTCCCTTGACCTAGGACGAATGTTCTTTTTGGCATCGCATTTGGGCCATCCGGAACGAGATTTCCCGTCCATTCATGTCGCCGGTTCAAAAGGCAAGGGTTCTGCCACTCTTCTGACCGAAGCCTTACTGCGGGCCCATGGCATGAAAACCGGACGATTTCTGTCACCTCACCTCACGGACGTAACGGAGCGTATTGCACTCGACGGGCACGATTGTTCCTACCAGCTTTTCGCCGATCTTACTGACCTGCTGCGCCCTCTTGTCGCGCAAATGAAATCCGAGTCGCCCAAGAATATCCCGTCGTTCTTTGAGTCCATTACCCTGATGGCCAACCTTGCGTTTTCTCAAGCGGGCGTCGACATTGCCGTCATCGAGAC
>JAJRYU010000532.1 GCA_024275615.1 Planctomycetota bacterium | reverse complement strand
TTCTCACAATGAAACATTCGTCAAAACGTATCTTCATATTCCCAACAGTCTGCCCTATACTGAGCGAGTTCCATTGAGCTGCACAGCGGGACGGTTGTTGACGAACATGCCGTTGTTCCTACCTTGCACCCGAAAAGACCGCCTAAGCCTTGTATGGATGACGTTGGAGAAAGTGGCCATGATGACAAAAAGCACGATTTGCATCGTTGACGATGATGATGCCGTCCGCGACGCCTTGTCAGCACTCTTGCGCACCGCCGGTTATTCCATCGCTCTGTTTTCTAGCGCCGAGGATTTCTTGAACGGGACAAGCGCGGGAATTCGCGGTTGTCTCCTTCTTGATGTGAAGATGGCAGGCATGAGTGGTCTCGACTTGCAAGGTGAATTGTCAGCGCGGGGCATCGACTTGCCGATTATCTTTCTGAGTGGGCATGTCGATGTGGCCATGGCCGCCCATGCCATGCGGGCGGGCGCTATTGATGTGATCGAAAAACCTTTTCGAGCCACGGCACTGATTAGTCGTGTTGAAGAAGCGTTGAAGTTGGACGCGGCTCAATTTAAGTCAAAGAAACGCCGCGAAGATTTTGCCGCACGGATGCGGGAGCTCACAGCACGAGAGCTTGAAATCACCGACATGCTAGTGGCTGGGCAGGAGATCAAGACGATTGCTCGGCAACTCGGTCTGAGCCCCAATACGGTTCAAGTTCATCGCGCCAACATCCTCAAGAAGACCGGTTCAGAATCCCTCATCGAATTGGCGACCATCGCCCGCGAAGCGGGCAGGTCATCAGAATAACTAGCCGCCCTATGTCTCAATTGCCAACCAACTAGAGTTCCAACAAGCGAATCTCAAAATCGTCATCCTCGCTTGATTCGGTATTGCTGTTCATTTCTTGCAACGTGACGGCGAAGACATCTGTTCCCTGCGGTCGATTTAGAGCAAAGCAGTTTCTGAACTGGAGTCGTTCAGGATCTTCTCCGGAATGGACTTTGGCACATTGCCCAACATATTCACCATCGACGTAGACATTGAAGCCGGCATTACCCGCACCAATTGCCTTGACGCTGCCGGCGACGACCAAGAGATGTTCTCCCGTGTAGCTTTCTGCTGTCACGGACGTTTCGATGGGTAAAGGGCCGGGTCGCCGCAGAACATCCTTGAAGATCATCGCCAGCCTTCCTCATTTTCTACGCACTGTCCTTGGCTCTGACCGGAAGCCGTGCACCCCGCGAAACCAGCTACAGTTCAGAAAACCTCGTCTGCCCAACCTCCAGCCTATCGCAACTTCAAATCCATGGCGCAGCCAGAAATCTCGGCTTCGTGCAATTTCGGGTGAATACCCTATGCCCTGTGGGCGCTGGCTGTGTCCGGCTGACTTGGCCGAAGGGTAATGCCATAAGTGCCAGGTACGTAATCGCTTAGGATGCGAAACAAAAACATGTCCCCAATCACCAAGGTCTCTTTCGTGGCAAGATATCGAAGCTCAAGGCGGTCTTAGTAGATTGACCTATTTGGATCGATGCTTGTCTTACCGAAGGGCAAGATGTTGGCTTTGCCTCCCCCAGTCATAGATTTGCATGTTGCATTTCCTGGCAAGCAAGCTCTTGGGGCGCAGCAATGAGAGGAGGCTTCGTGTCTTTAGGCGACGATTCAAAACTGATCATCAAGCTGGAATGGTGCTCTGAATTCAGCGTGGGAGTTGATGAGCTTGATCAGGAACATCGGCAAATCCTCTCGGTGATCAATTTGATTCAGGCCAATCTCGAAGAAGGAGTCAAGTCGCCGTTTGTCTCCGAATGTCTCACTCTCCTTACCCGCTATGCGAAAGAGCACTTCGCCCACGAAGAAGAACTCATGCGCCAATGTGGCTATCCCGGGATAGAAGCGCACATTGAGATTCATCGTAGCTATCGCAAAAAGGTCGTTGAACTTTGTCAACGCACAACCAGTCGTGACGAAGCTGTTCCTCTTGAGCTCTTGTCGTATGTCACGAGTTGGTGGAATTCGCACATCCTAAGTGAAGACAAAGCTTACAGTTCACGGCTCAAGGGCTCTCAAAAACTCTGACTGGATTTTTCCCTTCGTCGAGAGCGCCACCTGCAATTGGCGGCAACGTATGCTATTCTCTATCACTCCTTCGGTGCGATTGGGCTCATATACCAGCCGGACATTTGTTATGAAGGCACTCTTTCGAGTTCACCTGCGACTAAAGTAGATGGCATGACGGACCCGAGAATCAGCAACAGAGACCTGTTCGGCCCCTTTGAAGGGGACGACGTTTCCCGAGTCTTGATGAAACGTCAAGTCATTCTCTTGATTCTCATCGTCGGGTTGGTGGTCTTTGGACAAGTCGTTCTTCACCCCATGTTTCACGTTCACGAATCCGACGATGGCGTGCTTAAGCTTGCAGAACGGCAAGCGTTTCTTATCCACAGCCTTGGCGAAAGTGTCTTGGGGCTCGACGAAGTCCTGTACCATCAGTTGGTGGATCCCGACGGGTCAGAAAGAGGCAGGGAAAAAATCCAACGGTACAGCGACGAACTTCGACGGAACTATCTCGAATGGCGTCACAACTACGGGTACTTACAAGAGTCGGGCGACGTGCGCAATCTTGCCGGTGACAGGTGGGGGCAGATTGAGCGTGTTTTCAAGGAAATCGATCCTCATTTCAGTGCCATTGTTGAATCCGTCGAGGCAGTCCTTGAAAAGACGGAAAAAGACAAAGCTATTCTTCGACAAAAGGACTTCCAGATTCATGTCACGGCTTTTGTCACCCACGAACGCCCGTTTCTCGCTGGCATCGATATCATCGCGTCAAGACTAAAGATCTGGGCAAAATCACGAGTCGAGAAACAGGAATTCTTGGGGCTGACGGCAGCTGTCATCACACTGCTGCTCTTGGTCGTCTTGGCTCTGCTTTCTTCATTTCCGGCGATACGCCGAGTTCGCGGACAAATGTCGCAACTGCGGGAGAGCCGACAGCAGTTTCGCCTCGCGATACTGGACGCTCCATTCCCCGTCATGATTCATGCTGAAAACGGTGATGTCTTGCAAATAAGTAGAATGTGGACGGTCTTGTCAGGCTACGAGCATCAGGACATCTACAGCATTGGTGAATGGACTGAGAAAGCGCATGGCCCCAAGAGCCATGAGATCCAAGAGAAGATCGCGGGTCTTTTCGAGGGCGGCGAAAGTAGCGCCAGCGGCGACTACGAGATTGCCACGAAACAAGGGGAAACAAGGACATGGAGTTTGCGTTCGGCACCTCTCGGGACTCTGTCAAACGGCGCTCGCATACGAATCACCATGGCCGCAGATATTACCGAGAGAAATAGAACGACGCGGGCACTCGAAAACAGCGAGCAGAAGTTTCGGCAGATCACCGAGACCATTCGTGAAGTCTTCTGGATCGGATCGCCCGACTGGAAACAAGTCCACTATGTCAGCCCGGCCTACACTGAGGTTTGGGGACAATCCGCCCAAACACTGTATGGAAAACCAAGTTCGTGGTTGAGCGCCATTCACAAGGACGATGTGAATGACGTGGTTGCCACCATCAAGAAAACAGCAGGACAAGATTTTCAAGAATTGGAATTCCCAGACTATCGTGTTCTTCATCCAGATGGTTCGACAAGGTGGATTCACGCCAAGGCCTACACCGTGCACAATGACGCCGGCGGTTTTGTACAAATTGTTGGTATTGCTGAAGACATCACGGAATACAAGTGCGCCAGGATAGAACTGCGTCGGGCCCGTGACGAACTTGAAAAGCGCGTCCGAGACCGCACTGCCGAACTCTCACGGGTCAACAACGCTCTGCAGCACGAAGTCGAGGAGCGGGCGACAGAACAAAAAATCCTAGCGGAATCGGAAGAGCAATATCGAACTCTCTTTAATCAAGCTCCAGATGCGATCATTCTGTTTGACATCGATTCCGGAGCCATCGTCGAATTCAATGATCAAGCCTGCAGAAATCTAGGTTACACGCGCCATGAGTTTTCTTCGCTGAAATTGAAGGACATAGAAGCAATCGAATCACCCGAGGAAATCGAAATCCACATTAGAGATCTACTCGATGGTGCACGTCTACCCTTCGAAACAAAACACCGGACGAAATCGGGAGATCTCAGAGAAGTCCTCGTCCATGCTCGTCCCATTACCTTAGGCGGCCACACCTATATCCAGAGCATTTGCGCCGACAGAACAGCGCAAAAACGGGCAGAAGAAGGATTGCGAGCACGCGAAGCAGAACTCGCCCATGTGGCTCGTCTCAACACCATGGGAGCGACAATCGCCGGCCTCGCTCATGAGTTGACTCAACCGCTCAACGCGGTTTCCAACTATGCTGACGCTTGCATACGCATGGTGGCTCCGGAGGCTGTCGGTGAGCTTCCGGTGACACTGGAGAAGGTCGCTCAACAAGCAGAGAGAGCTGGGAAGATTATTCACCGAGTGAAGCACTTTGTCCGCAAAAAGTCGCCTCACCGTTCAACGGCTAGTCTCAATGATCTTATTCGAGAGTCGGTTGACCTTGTACAAATGGATGCGACTCTCAATAGGATCTCTATTTCACTAGATCTTTCAGAAACTCTGCCACCGGTCTTGTGCGATGAGATACAGATTCAACAAGTCATCTTGAATCTTCTGCGCAACTCCGTTGATGCCATGCGCGCCAGTGAGTCGCATCCCCGCTTGTTGAGCATCGCTTCATTTGTCGAGCCGGAAGATCGGGTTGTTGTCGCGGTTGTGGATACCGGGAAGCAAATCCCAGCAGATGTGAGAAGTCGACTATTCGAACCGTTCTTTACCACGAAGATGGACGGCATGGGGCTGGGGTTGTCCCTGAGCCGAACAATCATCGAATCGCACAAGGGCAAGTTGTCATTTAGCGAAAACGCAGATGTTGGCATGACCTTCTGTTTCTCGATACCAATCAAGTAATGATCAGTCCTGGCGTGCAGGAGTTCCACTTGGCGTGACGCTCCTTTCGCTCGGCAAAGATTCTTGAGCGTCATACGCGCCGATTCTTAGTTGCCACCTGGTCCAGGAAATTGCGGGAACTTGAAGTAGGGTAAGCGTACCCCCTGAAACTTGAACTTGTCGGCCATGATGGCGGGTGGTGGTTCGAAGCCAACGAAACCGCCGGCTGTTACGAAGTCATCCTGCTCAACGCCATCACCAGAGACGCCGTAGCCGCCGACGAGAATGCCGTTTTGGTAGAGAGGTGTTGCACCCGGGAAGAAAATGACACCACTTTGAAAACCCGGGGAAGGCACGGCATTCGCCATCAAATTGAACTGTGTTGGATCAGCATTTTGTGACGCCAGTGGAAACAATGGCCCCGGTGTTGTGCCGGAGAAATCGATCCCTGGTGGGAAAAATGGTTGCGTGAGAAACGCTAAAGTTCGCGTGGTGATTGCAACACCAAATTCGCCTGGCGTACCCGCAACACCCGTTGGAATACCTGCGGCGTTGAGCAGAGCTGCGTCTGCCGGGTCCATGTTTGGATTGCCCCCTGGATAGCTTGACAAGTAGGTCACGCAGCGGGCTTTGGTGATCGACACGTCGTAGGAGAAAATCGGCGAGTCTTCCATGCGGAATGCACCGAGTATCTCGCCGTTGAGGTTAGTGACCGCAAAGACCATCTTGGTGGCGCTTCCCGCAGGCAAGCGAATTGCTGCGCGGGTGCCGTCAGCAAATGCGATTCCTTGATCGATGATGTTCTGGACATCAGCTTGGGAGAGATTCCCCAATGGATCGGCGTTCGGGCCAATGATCCAGCCAAAGGGCTGCTCACCACCGGGCAAGGAATTTCTCAGAGTCAGGCCATTGACACCATCATTGACGAACATGCCGGGATTGACTCCGGCAGGACGTACAGGATTCTTGACGTAGGGCAAGGTTATGCCAACCAAGAAAATCCGTCCCACGGGTGGCACGATGGAGAATGGAAAGAAGAAGTTCAGGTCTTGAGCTGGGTTGGCCAAGGCTGTGGCCGGTTGGCCAAAATTTGTCTCTGCCTTTTTAGTGCCATCCAACTCGATGCCACCAAGTGCGAAGATTGTGGCGAACTCGGCGGTGTCAGGTTGCGGAATGCCAAGGGCGTCGGTGGCATAGACTCCCAGACCGCCACACACGCGAGCTAGATTGTCCGGGGTTTGTGCCCCAGGAATGCCATTCTTGTAGATAGGGTTGCCGCCCGCGAGATAAGTAAGACCGGTACCTGCGACGTTGGCAATGGGGTTGCCATTGATATCGACGCGGCCCGGCGACGGAATCCGCATGTCAGCAAATCCGTTGGAAGGAGGTGAATACTGGGTTGTGACAACCCCGCCGAGGCCGGCATTGATGATGTCCTGACCCGCATAGGGCGCGCCACGATTCGACGAGTAGATTTGCCATAGCGGGCCCTGAGGTGTCTGGGCCACAGCAATGGTCTCGTGTTGCGATGCCAAACTTGGCGCCAAAGTGAATGCGTTGTTCGGAATTGGTGAGCGAGTCAAGTCGCCGAAGACGCTGGGAAAGTGAAATGTTGAGATGAATTCCAAAGTACGGGTGGTAATTGGACCCTGGCTTGAACTCATGTACGCGCCGGTCCGAGCGATTGAGACGGCAATGTTGACATCGTCTTCTGTCGGATTTGGGTTGCGCGACCAGATGCCCAAGGGGCGTCCGACTCGATCAACAACCGCGACAATGAGGCCAGGCGTGTCAACCGCCTGTGCTGCCCGTTGAATCAGGATGTCCACTTCGGCTGACGTCAAGGGTGCGACGCTCGCGAACACGGGCAAGAAAATTGTGTCGCCGCTCCCGCTTCCGCCCCCACAGCTATTCAGGGGACCGCAAGCGGCCAAGACGACAACGAAAGCCAGAAGAACACGGCCCGGTCGAAACGATGTCATTAGAAATCTCTCCTTGCTGTCACGCAAAATACCTCGTGAAACTCCCAGGCAACATCACCATTCCTTGTGACAGTCTCTCTGCAACGGGAGTGAGCCTCACGATTCCAGCGCCAAGATAGGGCAGGTTTTGGAGAGTGGCTACCCCGTAGTCCATTTTTTTCCGACCACTCTCTTGACCACGCCCATCATTTCGCATGAGATTCACTCGCCTAGCACATCAATAACAATCACGGTGGATCCTGGTTGGCGTTGATTGAGTTACGTGGAGGAGCGACCGAAATGGTTGGTTCTGTTTCGGGTGAGTCAGGGTTAAGGGAGAGTTCGATGCCGACCACTTTGCAGGCTGTTGCGTCGTACATGATTGCATTTTGTGTTGCCACGATGATAGGCGCGCCCGCGGCGGCATGCCCTGTCGAAACGGATGTTTGTTGGGCGCTGTCGTGTTCTCAGCAGCAACAGAATTCTGAGTCAACTGTGGCGGTTGGAAGGCTGAAGAAGTCTCAGTCGCCGGACGAGCGACTTGAAGCGACTTTGGTCGATCTGAAGAGGTCATCTGCACCCCAAGAAGAGCCCAAAAGCGACGATGCAAAGCCGAATTCGGCACCTCAGGACGAAGCGAAGGATCAGGCTCTGCAAGACTTGGCCGAAGCCGATGTCGTCCATTTTTTCGACATAGCGGCTCTCAATAGTCGTTGGTATCGAGACCCCTGGGCCTTGCTCAATAAGCCCATCTACGAGATCAATGAACCCGGCGATGAATTTTGGGATCCGTATCGTCAGAACATTCTCAAGGGTGATTTTCCTCTCGATGATGATGACTTCTTTTTTCGTTTTACGCTGACTGAGAAGATGACTGTCGAGGCTCGAAATGTCCCGACGGCGAGGGGGATTACCGGGCCCGGTCCAAACAACTCCAGCTTCTTTGGCGATGGCGATGGCCTGGCCTTGTCGGCGAAAACAGCGGTCACTTTTGATTTTTTCAAAGGACAAGAGGCTTTCAAACCTGTTGATTGGCGTATCAGGATTACACCGGTTTTCGATTTTTCGAGTCTTAACGTGAACGAACTTGGCGTGATTAATCCCAACGTCAACAAGGGGAAGAACCTGCACACCACGCAGATTTCGCTTCAAGAGGCGTTGCTCGAGATCCACCTGTTTACGTGGAATGACCGCTATGACTTTATGTCAAGTGAGATCGGAATCTTCGCTTTTCGAAGCGATTTTCGCGGATTTATCTTCGATGACATCAATGCTGGCGTGCGGATCTTTGGTAACGCTGATGACAACAAGTGGCAATACAACGCCGTCTTCTTCAACATGCTTGAGAAAGATACCAACTCGTTGCTCAACCGTTTCGACGAGCGTGACCAACAGGTTCTTATTCTCAACCTTTATCGGCAAGATTTCTTGCTCAAAGGCTACAACTCCATGATCTCCTTTCATTGGAATCATGACCAGCGGTCGAGCAACTTCAATATTAATAACTTCTTGACTCGGCCTCAGCCTGTGGGCTCCGCCAGGCTCAAGCAGGTGGATGCTTACTACCTCGGCTGGGCTGGTGAAGGTCATTTTGGCCGTTTCAACATCACTCATGCCTTCTACCAGGTGTTTGGGCAAGAAGAGAACAACGCCTTTTCTGGCGGGGACACCAATATCAACGCTCAATTCGCAGCTTTCGAAGTGTCCTATGATTTCGATTGGTTGCGCGTGAGGCTTTACGGCATGTACGCTTCCGGGGATGATGATCCCTTGGATGGGGATGGCGAGGCCTTTGATGCCATCGTCGATGCACCGAACTTCGCAGGTGGCGAGTTTTCCTACTTCAACCGTCAAGAGGTTCGCCTTTTGGGTGTCGGCTTGACGCCGAGGTTCAGTTTCTTGCCCGACCTCACCTCCTCCAAGAATGAAGGCCAGGCCAACTTTGTGAATCCTGGTTTGTTTCTCTTCGGCGCAGCGATTGACGTTGAGTTGACTCCAACCTGGCGGGCTCAATTGGGCGTCAACTATCTCCGCTTTGCCGAGACAGAACCCCTTGAGATCTACTTGGAGTTAGAAGATGTCGACAACGAGATCGGTGTGGAGATCTTCTTTGGAACTCTCTATCGGCCGCTACTAACAAATAACATTCTGATCTCCGTGGGGGCCTCTGTGCTCTTTCCAGGGGATGGCATGCAGAAGCTCTATCAGAGCGATGACACCCTGTACTCTGTGTTCCTCGATGTGACTATCACGTATTGAGTGGATCAATGAATTCAGTTCAAAGACAAAATAGCTTGGCTGGCCGGCGCTTCAGTTTCGCCGCGTTCTTCAGCATTTCTTCCATTTTGACACTCTTAGTCGTGGTCAGTTGTGGACATGACAGCCGTGCTCCCTACGAGGCGGCCAGCGAACCTGAGTCCCATGTGGGAGATGCCGGCGGCATGGCCGTGGATTTCGATTCACAGACCAAGACCATGGCGGATGATCGGAGTGCTGGTTGCGTCAAGTGTCATACCGACACGCACGATCCTCATGGCGAGAATCGTTTTCCCATGTCTTGTGTCGATTGCCACGGCGGCAATGGGCAGGCCGAGACCATCGAAGACGCTCACCCGCAAGCGAATCACCCGGAACTATTTCCGACATCGGCCAATCCAGAACGCTCCTACATGGATTTCATGTACGAAAACTGGGATTTTGTCCGTTTCGTAAACCCCGGGGACCTAAGGGTTGCCCATGTGACTTGTTCTCCCTGTCATGCAGAAGAGGTCATGAACGTCAAGAAGTCTGTCATGACTCACGTGGCTCACTTCTGGGGCGTGGCTGCCTACGCCAATGGCATCGTCTCTCAAAAGCGGAGTATCTTTGGGGAGAGCTATAGCCCTCAAGGGCGACCGCAAGCGATTCAGTCCTTCGTCAGAACCGACACTGGGTGGCGCAAGACAACTCCGGAAGAGGCCAAGAAGCACAGTATCTCCCCTTTGGCCGCTCCTTTGCCCCATTGGGAGATCGTGCAGGTTGGCAATATCTTTCGTGTCTTTGAGCAAGGAAGCCGTTTGGGTGGGCCTGCCTTGGGCTTCAACGGCCTACCCATTCCGGTCCCAGGGATCCCTGACAAGTTCGAAGATCCAGGTCGGCCCAATAACAAACTTTCAGACCGCGGGTTGGGAACTTCGAATCGTGTCGACTTGCCGGTGTTGAACATCCACAAGAGCCGGTTGAACGATCCTCACTTGAGTTTCCTTGGCACCAACGATCAACCTGGTGACTATCGTTCGAGCGGTTGCACTGCTTGCCATGTTGTCTACGCCAACGATCGTGACCCCTTCCATTCCGGGCCCTACGCCAAGTTTGGCAACATGGGAAAAACCGATCCCAAGAATCCAGATCCGACCATCAGCAAGAAAGAATCTGGGCATCCGATTGCGCACAAGTTCACCAAGGCCATCCCATCGAGCAACTGCATGGTGTGCCACATGCATCAGCCCAACTCATTTGTGAATTCTTATTATGGATTCACGATGTGGGTCTATGAAACTGATGGTGACCCATTTTGGCCGAAAGTCCAAAAGGACCCGACTCACGAAGAGTTCGTTCAGGGCGTGCTCAAAAACCCCGAGGAAGCCGCTGTTCGGGGTAACTGGATTGACAATGAATTCTTGAAGGAGACGGCACCCCGCATCAACCCCAAAGCGAAGCACACTCAGTTCGCTGACTATCATGGCCATGGTTGGATGTTCCGCGCGGCTTTCAAGATGGACCGCAAGGGCAACCTCTTGGACAAAGACGGCAATATCGTCGACTACGATGATCCCAATAAGTTCCAGGGCTCCGTGCCGATTGTTGGATCCAGCAACCCCTACAACGGCTTGGCTCCCGATCACGCCAAGCGCGCCGTCCACTTGAAGGATATCCACGCTGAAAAAGGTATGCACTGTTCGGATTGTCATTTCCGCAATGACTCGCATGGTGACGGCAACGTCTATCATGAATACCAAGCACAAGTGGAAATCAGGTGTGAAGATTGCCACGGCACAACGACGGACTACGCGTCCTTGGAGCCATCAGGTCCGGCGAGCAAGGCGCCTGGGCACCGCAAACTGAATTTGGAATCGATTCGCAATTCTGATGGTGAGCGTATTTTCGAATGGCAAGGAAGTAAGCTGATTCAGCGTTCCATGGTGACCCCAGGAAAGCAGTGGATTGTCAGGCAGGTCCGCGACGTCGTCGACCCAACGCATGAGCGCTACAATCCTAAGGCCTCCTACGCCAAAACCATTCAAAGGGACAACAAGACCTGGGGCACCGTCCCGGACGATCATTCCAAGCTGGCTCATCAGCCCGACAAGATGGAGTGCTACGCCTGTCACACCTCATGGGTGACAGCCTGTTTCGGTTGTCATTTGCCAACTCGGGCCAATATGAAGACCCCAATGCGCCATTTCGAGAAGAAGGAACTGCGCAACTACGGCACTTACAATCCTCAGGTCGTCCGCGATGCTGAATTCATGTTAG
>JAJRYU010000531.1 GCA_024275615.1 Planctomycetota bacterium | reverse complement strand
CCTCTCAGGCATCTTGCTGCGAAGTTTCTTGTTGATATCGAAAGACGAGACTATGGCCAAGAAAGACTATGTGCTGGAGAAGGCCCTCAAAGGTGACTTGGACGCGGTGGAGCATGTGCTCGGTGGAGCCATGTCGCCCCTTTTTGATTTGACCTTCCACTGTCTCAACGACACAGAAGAGTCGCGCAACTGTTTGCGCCAAGTCCTCTTGAAGTTGGCGCAAACTCTGATTGCTGATGGCTTGAAAGGGAGCTCGCCGCTTTCCTTTGGCACTCAGACCACTGTGGAGATTCTGGAAACTCACGAAGAAGCTGGCCCAACTTGGCAAGAGTACTTGTCGGCGCTGAATTCTGTGGACCGACTGATCTTCTTGGTCAACCAGAGTTTGAATATTGAAGGAGGGGAGCTCGACTCTCTTTTCGGTCTAAATGTTGGTGAGGCGGATGTCCGTTTCCAGAGTATTCTGGCTGATTCAAAGATGACCGTTGAAACGTGGCGCACTCTGCTGGACGAACATGCCGGCTCGGCACCCTTGCCGGATGGTCTCATTGATGAAGTTATGGATCGAGTCGAAGAACTCGGTGAAAACGGCGAATCAGAGAACCCGCCCGAGTCGTCTTGAATCTCACCCCAAAAAAAGGGGCCCTTCATGAGAAGAGCCCCTTCTATCACTTTAGGTTGATCCAGATTATGGAATCTGAATCTCAATTGCGTCATCGATACCGAAGTTGACGACGTTCAGGCCTGGATCAATGATCAAACTTTGGACCATCAAAGACATGCCATTGAGGCCGAAAGGCATGGCAAATGTGTAGTTCATACCCCCCAAAGGTAGGACAGGGGCGAATGCTGCCGGTGTCAAACCGTTGGTGAAACCCATGCCGTCGAAAAGCGTGAAAATCGCGAAGGTGCCAGTCTGGTCGAGCCAGAAGCCGCCGGATTCACCTGGAACTGTCGCCGGGAAGAGCGCTGTTCCTGTTGGCACAATCTGGAAGAAAGTGCTGAAAGGAAAGAGCTCAAGTGTCAGGCCTGGGGAGTGGAAGTAGAAGTTGATGCCATTGTTTGCGCTGGCGGTGAAGACGTTTGTTGGTGAGGTTTGAAGGGCGCCGTTAATGGATGTGGCGACGCGGAAATCGGTAGCGTTTCCTGGCCATGTTGCCACAGGCAGAATCGCTGGCAGCCAAGGTGTGACACCGTCGACTTTGAACCCAGCGCTGTGGCGGAGAGCCGGAGTCACGTTCTGATGGCGATCCAAGGCGTCACCGGTCGTGTCGGTAACTCGGGTGATGGATTCACCATCACCGTCTTGGTTGCTGCCACTGGTGTAGGTGATGGTGTTGATGACAGCGGCCATGTCATCGCGAATCTCAATAGTACCACCACTATTGCCGAAACCTAGGAAACCGTTGGTTGAAAGGACACCAGTTGCGCCACCCAGTGTGTTGAAGTTGGTGACGTCGCCGCCGCTAAAAACAACGATGGAGCCACCAGCTGGCAATTGAGTACCACTGGCGAAAGTGTGACGGTTACTGCCATTGTAGACGATTTCCCAGTTGCCGATGTCGATGGTTGTTGGCCCAGCATTGACTACTTCAACAAATTCATCATCACTCTGACTACTTGAGGTCGCGGGAACACCATCAGCATTCGAATCGATGCCGATGCCACCACCGTTGAAATAAGGGTCGTTGCAGTATTCGTTGATGTAGATCTGGGATGGTGGGATGGGGGGGGCGAGGGTAGCTGGGAGCCAACCAGTGACGCCGTCCACTTTGTACCCAGCGCTGTGACCGATCGCTGCGGCAAGGGTGGTGTGCAAAACAAATGGGTCACCCGGTGCGTCGGTGGCATGAGTGGTGGACTCGCCGTTTCCAGCCGATGCGTAAATGACTTGGTCGACTTGGACAGCCAAACTGTCGGCCAAAGTGATGGTATCGCCACCATTGTTCAGCCCTACTGAACCCGAACTGGCCACAACGCCGGTGGCAACGCCCAAGGCATCGAATGTCGTCAAGTTTCCGCCACCAAAAACAACAATGGCTGCTCCCGGATTGAGGATCGTACCCGCGGCGAATGTATGGCGAACCGAAACGAGGTCGGACAAAGTCCAGCCGCCGATATTGACCATAGTGACACCGCCGTTGACGATCTCTACGAATTCATCTTGGGTGCTGTTGATGGTGCCGTCGAGGTTGGCGTCCGTCCCCGGAGTTCCAGTGGGGTCGCCGTTATGTTCATTGATATAGACTTGGGCTGTCACCGAGTTGGCGAAAAGTGCCAAGCCGAATATCAACAGACAAGTCATGCGTACTGTGTTCATGAGGAATCTCTCCTGGATGTGTGTTTCTGGCAAGCAGGGCGATGGGTCGCCCCCTCTTCAAGACGCTTGATCAATCTTCCACGTTTAGGAGATTCCTGCAATCCCCCAAGGGATCGGAATCAACCAATTGTCCAACCGATTCAAGATTGAGACTTTAAGCTATTTTGCGAGCGATGTTTAGGGCGGTTTGTCCGTCGGCGTTGACAAGGTGGTCCTGAGAAAAATTGGACTCCCGGGATCCCGGGAAGGAGAAGACAAGGCGACATTTTGGGGAAATGAGGATTTACAACTCTCGTTTTTCTTGACCTAGGATTCCCAGGTCTTTTGGAGTTGAGGGTTTTCTAACTTCCATCTTTGCGAATGCTCTTCTTTGGTTTCAATCTGGCTATAATGCCTGAGCCAATGACGGGATGAGAAATTCACTCCATCGCCAAAGGTTGGCACCATATGACCGTGCCAAGTCTATGTGTATGAAGGTGATCCATGAATAACGATCTTGAGAAGTTTGATTCTCTTATTCCGCGCTCCGACGATGACAAGAACCGGCCCGCCACAGGTTCGCTCAGAGAAAGAGACAACAAGTTCTATTCTATGCTTGGGGGCGGAGCCCGCTTGCGGCTTCTGGAAACGGCGTTTGATATTGGCCTTTTCGAATTGCTCGGCGCGGCCGGTTCTTTGACAGCGCAGGAAATCGCTCAACGCTTGTCACTTCACCCTCATCGAACCTGGAAATATCTTCATTGTATGGCCTTGGCTGATCTTCTGGACGAGACGAATGCCGCCAGCACGATGGACGATGCAAGGTATCGCCTGTCCAACGACAGTGTGCGCTACTTTGGCGAAGCCGGG
>JAJRYU010000530.1 GCA_024275615.1 Planctomycetota bacterium | reverse complement strand
TTGAGGTCGCCCGCAAGAAGAACAAACAACAAACCGAAACACTGAAAGAAGAACCCCGTGAGACCCCAAGCGATTGCGGATCTACCCTTGCTGGCGGCAAGCAGAGCACACAGGCCTGCGAACAAGAGGCTCCCGGAAACGAATGTACCTCCGAAATTGAATGTCGTCGCAAACATTTTCAGTGATTCCTCCCGGTTCAGAAACTTCCCAAAAGGCCGCCAGACAGATGTGGGGCTTCGACTTTTGCGATTCGTCGGTGAATACGAATATTTGGATTCTGGGGGAAAATTCGCCATTTTGGCACATATTGGCGAATGAAAACTGAGGCCATCGAGCTTTATAAAGGCCTAACGTCTCACTTCCACCTGGAGGGGTATGGTAAAAACACGTTGATCGGCCCTATTTGTGACAAGGTAGATTCGGGTACGGATGAAGCCCACGAAGCCAGCGGGGGCAATCTTGACGATCATAGTGTGCTTTTCTTGAGCTGACTCGGAGTCCTTCTCAACTGTCACATGGGGATCGATGCAGGAAGCTCTCTCGACGCGAAATGGAGTCTTGCCGAAACTGGAGAGTTCGACAGTGATCTCCCTTGTCTTGCTGCTCTTAATTGCAGGCAGACTGAGTTTTGTTGGCGATATGCGAATGTCACCCAAAACCGCGCCGACAACAACAAAGCGAAGCGCATCAACTTTGTCTTCGAGCAAGTTGATGCGAACGGGGACCACGAGGCGTCCAGGTTTGGCCGTTTGCTTCAAAATCGCCGTTATGATGAGACCGTGGGTCCCATTTTCTTCGGCGAAAACACGTGTGGTAATCTTGAGTGCCTCGTGACGTAGCGAAATTGTGCCGACCTTGGGGTGTGCTCCGGGAAGGGCAAAGACCTTCATTTCCACTTTTGCTGTTTTGCCTGCTATAACCAAGCCGAAATCCAAGTTGTCATGTTCCAGACGATAAACGGGTTTGATTTCGCCAAAGACCGGAATGAACACCTGTCCGTGTTGTCTTGAGTTACTCGTGACGATGATGTGTTTCTTGATGCGCCCACGCTGCCGGTTGCTATCCAAAGACACCACCAAACTGGCCGATTCGCCCGGGGGAATCTTCTTCTTTGTGACTGTCACGCTCAAACAACCGCAGGTCACTTTGGCCAATTGGATAATCAAATCGGCGTCACCTTTGTTCGTCAATCGCAGTGTTTTTTTCTTGTGTGTTCCTTGAATGACGGAGCCGAAGTCCCAGCCTTTGATTGGGAATTCAAGAAGGGGTCCGAGGTGGCGAGGTGTCTGGGCCCGAAGACTAAGGACTGTAGACAGAACGAGAACGAAAATCGTGGTTCGCATGGCAAGAGATTAGCAACTCTGGTTCATTCCTGCGCAATTTTTTACACCACAACTATCGCCATCAGCGTGGCCAGGGATGTTCTTTGAGGGCTCTGGTGACCACCATGGTCTCCAAAATTTGAATTCCCGAAATCTGCCGCAGCTCCTTGTTGAGAATCTGGTCCAGTTCCGCAAGGTCAACTGCGGTGATCTGGGCGCACATGTCATGGGGGCCTAATACGCGATAGCAAGATGCGACATGAGGCGAGGAAAGAAGAGTCTCAAGTGCGGCAGCCTGTTCTTCTGGGCTTGATGCAATCATCCGGAGATTGGCGATTGCCATGGTGCCTTGTCCAAGGGCATCGGGGACCACACGGGCGGAGTAGCCCAAGATGATCCCGGATTTTTCCAGTCTCCTGACCCTTTCCAAAGTTGCGGATTCTGAAAGGCCGACTTGACGGGCCAAGGAAGCATTCGAAATCCGTCCCTGCTGGGTTAGCGCCGAGAGTATGTTCTGATCGATTTCATCGAGTCTTAATGGTTTTGTTGCGCTTCGTACCATGAGATGGTCCTCCTTTGTGGGGACGTGCCATGTGTCCTCCAGCATGAAGCAAGATCGTCCCGGGTGCGAGCGCTATTCAAGATAACTTATACAAATGGTCTCAAACGTCCTGAAAGAGCTCCTGCTGGAGCTTTTTGAGAAGAAAGTCCTATTTTTTTCCCTTCTTAGTCGCTTTTTTCGCTGGATTTGACGCATTGAGGGCTTCCGCGAAGGACTTGAGGCCCTCGAGCACGTTCGTCTTGGCCATTGGATTGGGGCCAGCAGCTTCGAAACCGTTCTTTCTCGCTTCATCCATGCTCTTGACGAGAGCGCTACTTGCGGACGGCAAAGAACGCATCCAGCTGTAGACCTCCCCCAGAAGGGCTCCCTGAGTCTTGACCTTCACCTCCATGGCGACTTTGCTTGCCTCTAGTTCTGAGACACGCTTGGTCAGAGCTTCGAGTTTTTGGGCCATTTCATCTTGAGGAGAAGCGGTGACCGCAGCACCGGTAGCCGCTGAAATGTTGAGCAGGGACAAAACTGAGATCGTGGCCAATATGAAACCAAATGTCGTCAGACGTCGCATGGGGTACTCCTTCGGGCGCTTACATATTCACTCTATCTTCGTCTAAATATACGTAAGTCTAAACGGAACTCTTGATAGGATCGTAATTTGCGTCCCAGGAAGAACTTTGAAGCTAGGAGATTTGGCTCGAGGATTACTTTTGAATGCGGGCGCGGATTCTTGATTGACGGAGGGCTGCCCTGGATTCCGCAGATTGAGGCAGTCCCATGCGCGTGCGTCGTTGGGAAAGACGCTCTTCAGGGGTCATGCCTCTGGTCAGGGGTACATTGCTCGCACCAAACTCGTATCCAGGCGTCGAGACTTCGAAGAAAAAGCGAATCGGCTCCAAGGCGATGTCGAGAATGTCTGCGCTGGCGCTCGCTGTTGTATCAATGACGGCTTCTCTGGCGACGCCAACCGTATTAATCACGGGCGCATGGGCTGGATTAGCATCGAACTGGTTATTCACACCGTCTTGAGTGGCGCAGGCGGGAATCAGTGCGAAAACAGCACCAAGACAGACAATGTTCAAAAGTCCTCTTCTCATGGCGGGAAGCATAGAGATTTGAGCTCCAAAATTCAAGCAGCGATTGGTCTAATCCTTGAAGGATTACGGTTTTATATTGCGTTTGCACTCCCGACTTCTTCGAGATCGTCGATTGCCCAATCAACTGCCAACGAATCGGCCGAAGAACTGTCTGGCTACGGCTGGGTCCGTTGTTCCTCTGATGAGGGCTCGTCCATCCTTGAATAGGGTCATGGCTAACCCCTCCGTTTCAAAATTCAGGACGATTTTGGTGACGGAGACCTTGCCTTGGGTTTCGAGCCTTGCCGCCACCGCTTTGAGGTCCAATTCCCCCTGTGCTGGGGGGCGGATTTGTACCGAATCGCGGCCGCACAAGACGATGCCCTCTGTCTCTCTGTCGCCTTCAAGAAAGGGGAATTCTAATCGTACACACGTCTGACAGTCATGCCTGGGTTTGGGGTCCTTGGTGCCGATTTCGATGAGCCGAAACGGCCACAATTCGAAGGAGAGCAGGCCCGGTCGCAGGGCATTTTGGTCCCCGGAGAGCAGTTTGAGGCATTCCGTCACTTGCAGCGCGGCAACGATCTGAGCGGCCGGGGCGATGATACCTGCTGTGTCACAGGTCTCCCCAGCACCGGGTGGTGGTGGATCTGGAAACAAGCATGTGAGGCAGGGAGTGACTTGCGGAATGATGGTCGCGGTCATTCCAGTGGCCGCAACGCAGGCCCCATAGATCCAAGGCGTTGAAGTGGAGACGGCCAGATCGTTGACCAAATACCGAGTTTCGAAGCTATCGGTCCCATCTAGAATACAGTCGCATCCAGAGAAAATCTCCTCGGCATTGTCCGCTCGAAAATCAGTAACATGAGCTTCGATCGTGACGGACGCGTTCATGGCCCTGAGTCTCCGCTCAGCCGCCAGGGCCTTGGGTAGCCTCTGGGCGGCATCGGATTCTTGGTAAAGCCCTTGGCGATGGAGGTTGGAAAACTCAACAATGTCTCGGTCCACAGCAATCAAGGATCCGATTCCGGCTCTGACGAGCGTCTCTGCAATTGTGGAGCCAAGCGCTCCGAGCCCCACCAAACCCACCTTCGTTTGGCGAATTTTCCTCTGACCGACTGGTCCGATGGGCGGAAACAAAACCTGCCGAGAGTATCTATCCAAAGAGGATTCCATACCCTTGGTTTACAAAGCTGCTCCTCCCCGTGCAAGTTTGACGGGTGGGGAAGAGGTTGACCCCCTGGTAAACTTGTAGAACTCCGCCCAGTCGATAAGTTGTGTTCTGGGCTCCTTGGCCGAATACAAGGACGCCAAACAGATTTAGGAGATTCTGAAATCGTGAACCGCTCGAATTCCGGACCATTCAAGCCGATCGCTATGCTTTGGTTCCCGTTTTCAGTGCCCGCAACCATCCTGGGCATGATTGCTTGCTTGGCATTCTATTTGAGTAACTTCGTTTGTGTCCCCTTCGTTGAGGGCATCCTGGATACCAACCAGGCCATCCGCATCTTTGGTGTCCAGCTGTTGACTTTCTTCTACACACTCAGGCTCCAACCCGATCTGCCTGGGGGCGTGGGGTTGTTCGCGGTTCAACTGACGACAGTTCTTCTGCTCTGGGCAACAGTGGGTTTGTCCATTTGTCGCTGTCTTGCCTTGAGGCTTTGCCGAGATGAATATATTGGGCTTCGTGACGCATTCGTTTTCGGCATTGAAAATGCCAAGACGACTCTCTTGTTACCCGTCATCGTCTTCCTCAGCATCTCCCTTCTGGCTGCGGTCAACTTCTTGATCGGAAGTCTGATGCAGATCCCTTATGTTGGGATTGCCTTCTACCTTCTCCTGCCCGTTGCTTTCGTCATGACGGCCTTGATGCTCATCATCGCATTCACATCGATTCTGGGTGCAGGAATGGTGGCCGGCGCGGTCGCCGTTGAACAACGCGGCACACTGGATGCCTGGGGCAAGGCCCTCAACTACATTTTCGCCAGGCCTTTGCATGTCATTATCTACGTTGTGCTCATGAAGGTCTTCCTCGTTGACATCGTGCTCGGCTTCGCATTTGAGAGTTGGATCCTCCATAGTTGGACATTCGCCTCACTCAAACCTTTTTGGGACAACGCTGACTTCGTTGAGATTCTCAGAGGCTCCGAGAACGTGGAAGGGATTTCTTATGCCGCATCTCTGGTCGCTGGATTCGTCATTTCTCTGGTGAATTTGTCAATCGCCGGGTTAGCCACGAGTTTCGCATTCGCTGGAACAACGGCGATGTTCCTAATCTTAAGACGCGATGTCGACGGCATTGACGTCGCGGATATTAAACAAACCTGAACAAGGGCGATCAAGGCTCTCCGAGTCAACAAAAGTCACACAGAAAAAGGCCTCCTGCTCGCATGAAGCAGGAGGCCCTTTTTCGACGTTGAACGACTAGTTCGAATAGTTGATGGTGATGTCATCCACGAAAGGCAAGACGTCCGTCGCGCTGACCGATGGCGGCGATGGGTAGCTCGTCGTGATTTCAAAGATGAAGAAACGGAAACCGTCCAATTGGTCAAACTGGGACAAAGGCAAGGGACCAACCATCAGAATCGTCCCATTGACTGACATCGTTGTGGTCGCTGGTTGCCCAGCGGTATTCGGATCTTCGGCAATACCAAATACCTGGACGTCGACGGTTGACATGGCATTGGTACCGGTCATTGACGTTGCCGAAGCAGCGGTGTAGTCCGTGCCGTTTGAGCCGGTATCGATGGGAATAGACCGTGCCATGTCCGTGATCGTTCCTGTCAGAGGGAAGATCTGAGTGAAGAGCTCGCCTCGTACAGTAATAAAGCCCAAGCTCGTACTCACGAAGTTAGCCGTTCCGTCTTCGAGTTGGATGAGACCATCACCACCTTGACCGCCATCGCCGTTAAGAACAGGGACGGGGTTGATGGGTGTCAAATCCACGCCTCCTGGGCCACCAGATGCGTCAAAGGCAGCACTGGCATTGAGGACCAAGGTACCGAAGGTCTGAGCCAGAATTGACCCGCCTGATCCACCGGCACCCCCAGCGACAAATGGGCCCATAGCGTCCGATCCTGTGCCGCCTTTCACGCTGATGGTACTCAGGAAACCGAAAGTGACTGTTCCGCCCGCAGACAAGCGGACTGCACCGCCACCACCACCTCCAGCAGCGCCAGTACGGAATGTCGAGACAACACCACCGTTGCCGCGGTCACCACTGGCACCACCACCAGAACCGCCGACGGGAGCTATCAGGGGCGACATCATGGCGGCCATGACTTGACCGCGAACGCCCCCGTTTGGAGCGCCCAAGCCGGCACCATCAGAACCGTTTTGAGATTCGCCATTCGTGGAATTCGTGAAAGTAATGTTGGTATTGCCCGCTGGCGGCATGCCGCCGTAGCCAGCAAATCCGCTCGCCGTTCCGCCACCACCACCGCTGGGGCCGAAGTTGGGAGCAGGGGACAAATTGAGTCCGGAGAAACCGGCGCCACCACCACCATAGAAGCTATTGAAGAGTCCTGTAGGAGGGGACACGCTGTCGTCGCCAGTATTGCCAATCATGCCGCCTGGCTTGGTGGTGTCGTTGGCATCAACGTGAGCACCTTCGCCCGGATCACCTTTGAGGTTAGCGATGTTGGGGTCGTTAAGTGGCGAAGCCTCTCCGCCTCGGCCACCCCCAGGTCCACCCCAACCACCGGTAATAGACACAACTGAACCCACGTTCGGTGGTCCACCATTGATTGTTTGCTTACGGCCTTCGAAAAGAAGAGTAGCCGAATTGCGGACATTGATGTCGGTCTGAGAGCGAAAGTGTACCGGGAAATTGGCGGCACCAGGCGACACGTTTGTTGTACTGGTAAAGTTCAAGGTAACCGGAGCGCCGCCGGGATTGCCCAAGGAAAGGGTCGTAAAGTTATAGACTGCTGGTGCAGCATTGGGGTCGCCCGGAGTCAGTTGACTGTCAGCATTGATCGTCATGCTTGTGGGGAAACTGCCAACACCATCCAAACCGTTACCAAGAATGGCGATTGGAAAAATGGACGACACCCGGCCAGAATTGGGGTCGCCTGCCACAGTGCCCGGCCACACGATAGACTGTGTTAAAGAGCCACGATTATTGGTCGTTGAGAAGTCCTCGACAAACGCGACAGGAACGTTGTTGTTTTCATCGATAGTCGAGAACGCCGTGCCCACCGTTGGCGCATTGAGAGGTTTTCCAGCCAAGTCTGTCACACCAAGAAACACAAATTCGAAAGTGTGTCCGTCAGGAAGCGGTTGGCTTGTTGCATAGACAATACGAGCGATCGACGGATTCCCTGGAACGCTGCCAAACTGCATGAGGCTTACGGAGCCGCCAACGGGAACGTCCATCGTGGTATTGATGGTTTTGTTGACAAGAACCAAGTTTGATGCGTTGACACTGGAAGGATCGACGGATTCGTCGACGTCAATCGTGATGATTGTCGATGTTGGGAATCCTGGGATCGCGCCCACGTTCATATTCGACCCAGGAGCCGGGCTCTGGGCGATAACTTGGGGATCAACACCGTTAGAATCGGTAAAAGATGGGCTTGGATTCAAGGGATCGCAATTGATCGTTGAAAACGTACCTGCTGCTCCGGTGCTGAGAGGATTGCCACCGACAGTGAGGACGTTGCCAGCACCAGCTGGACCGGCGGCTGTCACCGAAATCCGATAGGTTTCCGTGCCGTTAAAGCCAGCCACACAGCCTTGACCAGGTATGGTCGAGGTTGGCGGGAAAGCGTCAAAGATGACTTGTGCCGGATTGAGTGGATTAACGGAGAACACACCACGCGCTGGGGTGTTTGAAGTCAAGCTAATGATCTCAACCGGTCCAGCAACAGCTTGACCCGCAGGGGGCAAACTAGAAGGGTCGACGTTCCCACCCAAAGTGATGACCAAACGGCCATTTAGAAAAACATTTGGAACAAGGGTCGAAGTGCCGTCGGCGCGAACGAAGTTGTTGCCTCCCGCGACTCCGGGGATGGATATCCCCAAAACGACCGCTCCGGAACTTGTGCCGTTCCCTCCGTTCCCGCCACCACCGCCGCAGCTTGTTCCAGCTACGCTTATCAGGCCCACAAGAGCCATCGCGGATAGGACCCGTGCCAGTTGGTCAAATCTCATTGAGGAGCAACTCCTTTTGCAATTCCCGCTGTCGGCATGCAGTGCAGCGACAGCTTCATGAGGCCCAGGCGAATGCCACGGGCCATGTCCACTTTTCCCAGTGCAAGACGAATGCCAAAAAACTGGACTTGACAGTGTCCTTGCAAATCGTTTGGCAGCAACGGTTTCCGTCCGCTTACTCCCTGTCATTTTCGTCGGTACGCCCATTGTGAGCGTTATCGCTCGGATTGTGGGCGGCCTGTTTCCCTTTGCTGCGAAACGACTTCCTATCATCCGGGCACAAAAATGACCCAGAGATGGAGGCTCCGCTCGCGGCGCGATTCTACTGGAGCGCTTCAAAGGCTGCAAACCATTTTGTTTCTTGGATTTGGAAGGTCTGGCAAGAACCCTGATTAGAGCGATTCCCTGAGCCTAAACACGGTGATGAGAAAGAGCATTTGACAGAACACAAGAACACCCAAGCACAGGGAATCGACGACACTTGACAGACGCGTGAACTTTTCAGGATTTGTGGGGTGCCAGAGCATTGCGAAGCCGGCCCGCGTCGCCAGGGCAAAAAACCACGATCCCATGTGAAAAATAAGCAGAATAGAAGCAACCTGCCAATCCAGAGCAGTCGTCAACAGGGTCCAAACCAACAGCGCCCAGCCCAAAAGAGCTACAAGGAAAAGAATCCGCAAAAAACGGGATTGTCTTAGACTCTCTCTTAGAAGTTTCAGTGGCGTTAGATCAAGCAGAATAGCCCCCCCTTTGTCTTAGACTCGCACAGCTTCTTCAGTCCCCATTCACATTTTGAGCGAAAGACCAAGAATTCATGACACCCATGATGAAACAATGGCATGCCGCCAAGTCTAAGCACAAGGACGGCATTCTTTTCTTCAGAATGGGGGATTTCTATGAGTTCTTTCATGATGATGCCAAGAAAGCCTCTAAACTCCTCGGTTTGACTCTCACTTCGCGGTCGAAAGGAGATGGGGGAATCGCTATGGCTGGAATCCCAGTCAAGACTGTTGGAGCCTATATCAAACGATTGGTTGAACTCGGAGAGAAGGTTGTTGTCTGTGATCAGTTGGAAGACCCGGCTCTCGCCAAGGGAATCGTGGAGCGAGATGTCACTCGTATCATTACCCCGGGAACCCTCACTGAGGACGATTCCCTCGATGCCAAGGACAACAACTATCTCGCGGCTTTTTCAGGCAGTGGCGTGGCCTGGGTCGACCTATCAACGGGAGATTTCGCTACTCGAGAATGTTCAGGCGAGACGATCATTGAAGCCATAGATGCACTTGAGCCCTCGGAGTGTCTGGTTCCCGAAACATGGCTTCATGAAACCGAAGAAGGAAAACACTTGGCTGCAAGTTCTTCGTGGACGATCAGCGCCAGGCCGGATTGGTGTTTCGAAGCAGAAAGTGCACGCCGCTCTCTGAACAATCACTTCGGCACCCGCACTCTGGACGGTTTTGGCGTCGATGAGATGAGGTTTCCCATCGGTGCGGCGGGCGCGATTCTCGACTACCTTGAAGAGACTCAACGGGGAGCTGTTGGTCAGATTAGACGCATTCGGTGTTGTGCCAGTCAACCGGGCATGGCCATCGACCGAACCTCACGAGTGGCTCTGGAGCTTGTCCGGACAGTACGCGACAATGATCGCCCTGGCTCCCTTCTCGGGATCATGGATCGCTGCAAGACGGCCATGGGTTCGCGCCTCCTCAAACAATGGATTTTGTCGCCTTTGCTGGACCGCGACAAGATCCTGGCACGGCAAGAAGCCGCAAACTGGTTCCTGGACAATCAGGATGTTCTGAGCGAGGTGCGCCGCCAAGCTAACGAGATTCTCGATCTAGAACGATTGGCCGGACGACTGGGTTGCGGTCGAGCAAATCCACGGGACCTGGCAGCATTGCGACAATCATTGCGCCAAATCCCCGAGGTTCTCAATCTCATTGCCAACTCTCAAGCGAAGCTACTGAGACGTGCTGCGAACGATGCTCCGGACACGACAGATTTGGAAAAACTCCTCGGCAAAGCTCTTGTGGAATCACCACCACTGAATCTCAGTGATGGAGGCGTTATTTGCGAAGGCTACGATGAGAAACTCGACGAATTGCGGTCCATTGGGCGGGAAGGCAAGGGTTTCATTGCTGGATTTCAAAAACGAGAAATCGAAGCCACCGGAATCCAGAACTTGAAGATCGGATTCAACAAAGTTTTCGGCTACTACTTGGAAGTTTCAAATGGCAACAAGGACAAAGTGCCACCGAGCTACATCCGCAAGCAAACGCTCAAGAATGCTGAGCGATATATCACACCGGAACTCAAGGAATATGAAGACAAGGTCCTCAACGCTGAAGACAAAGCGCGGGCCATGGAGTTGGGCATCTTCGAGTCCTTGAGATCTGCCGCGACATGTCAACTCGACGCCCTTCAAGAACTGGGACTCATCATAGCTCGCGTAGATGTCCTGCAGTCATTTGCCAGGCTAGCCATAGACGACGACTACACGCGACCAGAAATTGTCGATGACGACGTTCTTGAGATAGAAGAAGGCAGGCACCCTGTCCTCGTAAGAATAGGGACACCTGAGCCTTTCGTACCCAACGACCTGGAGTTGGACGAGAGCCAACGATTCATGTTGATTACTGGCCCTAACATGGCGGGCAAGTCCACTTATATCCGACAATTTGCGCTCTTGGTTCTCATGAGCCAAATTGGTTCATTTATCCCAGCAAAAAAAGCGAGAGTGGGCCTCGTCGATCGCATTTTTACGCGCATCGGAGCAAGTGACGATCTTGCCGCTGGCAGTTCAACATTCATGGTTGAAATGTTGGAGGTCGCTAACATCTTGAACAATGCGACATCACGCAGCCTCGTTATCTTGGATGAAGTTGGGCGGGGGACAAGTACTTATGATGGGTTAGCCTTGGCCTGGGCCATAACCGAACACTTGGCGCAATGCCGGGTGAAATCTCTGTTCGCCACTCACTACCATGAGTTAACCAAGTTGGAAGAATCCCTCCCCGGAGTCGTGAACTACAATGTTGCCGTGAAGGAATGGGGCGAGGAGATTGTCTTTCTACACCGAATCGTTCGTGGTTGTGCCGACAAAAGCTACGGCATACATGTGGCTAGGTTAGCAGGCATTCCCCAAGATGTTCTCAACAATGCTCGACACATCCTCCAAGACTTGGAAGATGGGAAAGTCGGTCGGAGGCAAGATTGGAAAACGCCCCAAGCAGGCGAAGTTCTGCAGCTCGATCTCTTTGAAGCGGCCCCTGATCCCTTGCGTGAAAAGCTAAAAGACTTAGACGTCAATTCTCTCACGCCTTTGGCGGCACTGAATTTCCTGAATGACCTATGTCGAGATGCGTCGATCTGAAGTCAGAAAGTCGGTGGTGGCAATCAGAGACAAACTCGATATTAACGACGGCTGACTTCGAAGAGAAAAAGGCCCAGTGACCCAAATAAGATGAGTGGTAGCCATGCACACAGAAGGGGATCTATAGATTCGGTCTTGGCACCTAAGCGTTGCAAGGCCAGACTCGTGGTGAAGAAAGCCAAGGAGAGCCCGAGGCACAGACTAAGACCCAAGAAAACGCTCCGTTTGCGCCCGCGTATGGCAAGCGGTAGTCCGAACAGCAATAGAACGAAGGGCGTGAAAGCGTAAGCGATGTGCTCATTTTTCATGACTGCAAGTTGTCGGTCTCGGGGGACCTTCTCACTCTGACGTTTCAGAGCGAAATACGAACTTCGTTTGGTCACGCGACGTTCGTCTTGGATGTCATACAGGCTTAGATCTGTCGTTTGAGCGAATCGTTCGGCTGGCATCGCACTTCCGACGGCCGGAACAAATTCAGCCTTCCCGTCTTTTTCTCTCCAAGCCAGATAGTCGAATCGAAAGAGTTGGGTGCTCGAACTCGGGAGCATCCATACATCGTTCAGTCTTAGATTTGTCGCATCCCATTCTCCAGCGTCGAAGATGTTGCCCATAGAGTCACTCAACAAATCAAGTTTGCTGAATTTCGGATCACCCTTGCCGCGCATCATGCGACTGATCAGGACCATCTCCCTCGCGTTCGCAGGGATGACGATCTCTCTTAGAGCAACAAGCCCGCCGCTGAGGACAAACGAAGCCAGAATGATCGGTAACGCCACCCTGAACTTTGATACGCCGACAGCGAAAACTGGCACGAGTTCATTGTTCTGGTTGAGGTGGTGGAGAGTGAACATGGCCGCAAAGAGGATAGCGTAGGGACCAAAGAGAGCTGCAATTTCTGGCATATGAACGAAATAGTAACGGCACAGGCCTTCAATGAGCGTGTAGCCATTCGCCGCAAAACTGGCGCGAGCTTCATCCTGATGTTTGACGTGAGAAAGGTAGTGCAGAATTAGGTAGAGCCCCATCATGAAGATGGCAGTCGCAGCCATGGCGCCGGCAAAGATTCTCAGGATATAACGGTCGATAGTCTTCATTGATGCCTCGCTTTTCGTGCTGCGAAGAAGATGACTACCAAGATAGAGATGTTGCCCATCCACATCGAGATGGAGGGGGGAAGAGCGCCACTTCTTCCCAGTGTGTGCCCGACGAAACTTGGAGCATAGTGAAGGACGAGAACAAGCAGGAATCCCGCGACAAAAACGTAGGCGCGGTTACGTAACTCAAAAATGACTCCCACGAGCGCGCCTAGAAGGGAAAAAAGAGCCGCAGAACAAGCCGTCGCTGCGCGGCCGTGTAGTTCGGTTCTTGACATGAGTCCCTGTTTGTCATGAGGGTGCCGTCTTGAATCGGTGAAGAGCTCGTCATAGCCATAGTGTTTCGTCTTGCGACGAGGTGCAGGCTCTTCAGAAATCGCGGAAAGGTCCAAGGCGATACGCATGGATTCGCTTGCACCCACAGTTGAATACGTGAGATCTTGCAGCTCTAAGACAAGATTACCGCCATCCGAATCGATCCACGGGTCGGCTCGCTTGGCGCGTGTGAAGATCGGTTCGCCGTGAGAGTCTTTTCCCAATTCGACGACGGTAAAGCCCTGCAAAACCGGGTGGCCTGATGGGTCCCGAATAACCCGCTCCCACCGACATTTGAACCTCTTGTCTTGGATTGAGCGGCGGTCATCTTCCAAGAATCGGTCAATATTGGCGGCTAGGAAACGTTTGCCAATGACTCTTTGGGTGTAGTGCGCATTGGGTATCACCTGGTCCTGCAAGACTATCAAGAGAACCGTGGCCACAGCGCCCAGGCCGATCGCGGGAACGACGATGTTGCGCAGCGATACACCGGCGCCTCGCATGGCAGTCAACTCACCGTTGCTTTGAAAACGGCTGTAGGTCCAAATCGCAGCGGTCAAGGAGGTGAGAGGTATGAGAACTTGCAATTGGGTCGTGGTCAGTAGAGCAACGACCTTAAAGAGCGCCGCGAAAGAGAGGAAGCTCATTGATTCCCGCAAAGCCACCATGGAGAACACCATCATGGCAATGATGGCAGCCAGAACGACAAAAGTGAACGTGCCGTTCTTGGCTAAAGTCGATGCCAGATATCGTTGGACGAGCCGCATCAGGCAAACCAATCTGGAGTTTTGAGGGCTAAAGGAATCGATGGTCTCCTGCGAAGTTGCATGGCCGCGCCGCCAAGCGCTTCGCAAGCCAAGACGTAGAACAACTATCTATCGAACTGCCGCACCCTCATCCTTGGCGCATTCGCGGAGGACTTTGAACCCAGTGCTCATGGTCTCTGCGCAACTGCAACAATGAACTCATCGCAAGATCAGCCTAGTAATTAGGTTTGATCTCTTTCAAGAGTTCACGGAAGAGGGCCTGGGCTCTTTCGTCAGCACGCTGATTCCAAGCCTGGCGGGATTTGTCTGGGGAGTCGAGATAGTCACGCACAACTGAGTGGAGCAGCTTGTTGAAGATCAACTCAATCGCAACTTCCCGAGCTTTGGCCGGATCGTAAATGTCTTTTTCGGGGTCTTTCTTCTCGTCGACAATATCTTCGTCACGCCGTAACCAACCGCGAACTTCATTTTTCCTGGGGGTTAGATACTGGCGACTCTTGAGGCGAATGCTACGATGAAGTTTTTCCCATGCCTCGGGATGGGCGCGCTTGACGTCCTTGTCCATCGAATTGAGTCCACGCATGGCCAAGTGGTGATCTCGAACCCGAATGCCTTCTCTGACCAAGGCTTGGACTCGGGCGATTTCTTTTTCGTCCGCGGTCATCGGGCCTTTGCCCTCCAAGTCCTCAATGATATTCCTCGCCTTACGAACCATGACTTGAGGTGCGCCAGGAGCATCCTTGTAATTGGCGACGAACTCTTCACACATGGTTCGGAGTTTGTCTCGATTACCAGATTCTGCCATTTGTACATTGTGAATGGCCATCCAGTCCTTGCGCGCAGTTCTGGACTTGTCCCCACCCTTGGAAGCTTCCAGAGCCGCATCCCAGTCGCTGATAAGGCGGCTGAGGAGCTTCTTTTCTTCCGCAGATTTCTTTTTCATCTTGCGGAACTTATTGATCGTCTTCGTGATCTGTTCTTCTTCCGATCGCCCTTGTTTGCACAAACGAATGGCCTCATTGAGTTCGGAACGAGAATAGTCTGCCGCGGGCGGATTGGTTTGCTTGAGGGCCAGCCAGAGAATCAGGATCACACCGAGAACGATACTGCCAATGATGGCAAATCGAGCTCCTGGCGAAGATGCTTCCGGTTGCGCGTGCCGATAGTACTTGCTCGACTCAAGTTTTTGCCCCCGTTGCCTTTGTTGGCCCTTGGCCGCTCCTGCCCGTGCTGGCCCTTTGCCAATGTAGGTGATCTTGACATCACCGATCTCAACGGTGTCGCCATTGCCAAGAACATGCTGGTTGCTTTGCTTGCCATTGACGATGGTGCCGTTTTTCGTCTCCATATCGATGACACGATAGCCAGCTTTGGTCTTGTCCACCGTCAAGTGGATCCCAGCGACACCTTCGCCGCGCAACTGCAAGTCGGCATCGGGACCGCTGCCAATGGTGAATCGATCGTCAATAATTTCGTAGACTTTGTCGCGTCCGTCGGTGCTGATGATGAGCTTGGCCATGAAGGCTCCCCAGTCTTGGCGGTTGAATGTTGTTGTCGTCGATCAGCAGAAGCGGTTGGGGCCGCAAGAATCTCTGACCGAAGCTGAGGCTATTGTGCGGGTTTGGTGCGCCTCATCAAGGGAGCTCTCGAAATTGCCCCTTGGAATCCCCATTCAGTCGTTTGACTGTCTCGGTTGTGGTGCGTCACCTCGAGAGAAGTTCTGAGTCCAAAGATTGCCGTTGTTGCCACTGCCGAGGTAGCGCCAGCGTTTCATTAAGATATTGCGGTGATGCCCACTTGAGCGGATCCATGCATTGTGAGCACCGATTGCACCGCCCCCATTTGCGGCGATGTTCTCAGATACCCCACCAAAGAACCCCGACAGTCGAGCTCGATCGTTTGGAGTCCTCTTCTTGGGATCCTTGGGGTTCTGATGGGCAAAAAATCCACCTTCAGCCATATCTGTCGAGTGCATTCGGGCACAAGCGAGGAGTTTTTCATGCATTTGCACGGCGTGACGTCCCATCATCAAACGGTATTCGTTGGTGATCGCCACTTGGCGCCTCTCTTCGGCGGTCGCTTTTGATTTCATGTTGGCATTGATCTTGAGCCACTCAAGGGAAGTATCAATGCGCACACGGTCGTTGTCGTCAATGGCAATGGTCTTCAGCGACACTCGTGAGTCCTTCGGCAGATAGAGTAAGCAACGGGGGTCCTCTAAGCCTCGCCCAAGTTCCAATCGGTCCAATTCGATATTGTATTCCGCTAATTTGGCCACCGCGAGCCGCAAGTTGTCATCAATTTTGACTTTCGTTTCGTCAGCCCAAACCTCTCGAACAGCTCGAACTCGTATCGCAACTTCCCTGGCAGATTCGTAAAACCGCGCAGAAACTTCTTTGGGAACACCCCGGTATGGATATGGATACTTGAAAGTGTCAAAGATCAGTTCCAAGGCGTGCGCTCTTTTCTCGTCAAGAAAATCTCTTTTCTCGTCCAACTTACGCAGCTTCTTGAAAGAGTCGTTGGTCTTTAGGGCTGCCAGTAGTTGAGTCTTTGCATCGATGAGTGCGCGATGGAACGAGGATGCGCCCCGATCCCCCAAACTTCGAAGTTCCAGGTAGGCTTCGGCGCGCGCCTCAGCCGACTTGTCTTCGAGTCTCGGCACGGCTTTGGCGACGGTTTCACGAATGTGAATGCGCGCAAGATCGTTGGGGCTCAGATATTGCCCATCCCGAAATGTGAAACCGTTTTCAGGTATCTCGATGGAACGTGCGTCCGCCAGAGCACTGTTGATACGTGACTTGAGATTGGGTTCTTCGTTTTCAGTACGACGCAGAAGTTTTTCGGCATTCTCCGCTTCATTCATCGTGAACAGAAAAGTGGCAGCATTGATACGATCGATGCCGGTGAATTCTGCCTTGTTGATCATGAATCTCAAAGTATCGGCTCTCAAGACCCGAAATGACAACTCCACTGTTGCCGCGCCGTCGTCAAAACGGATACCGTTTTCACCCAAACCGACGACATTGCCCTTGCGGCCCGGTAGAAAGACGATTTGGCCAAAAAGACCAGGAGACTTCGAGATCCGCTGACGGAGAGCCGCAGCGAAACTCGCAAGCCGTTCGGCTTGTCTCATGCGCCTCATGGAAATACGCAAAAGCTCATGATCAACTTGAGCTGTCAGCCCTGCTTCTGAGGAACGACGATAACCTCGAGCGGCCTCTGCATAGCGCCGTTGGCTGAAAAAAGCGTCTGCCGTTGCCGTTTCATCAATGAACCGTTTTTCCGCTTCTTCTTTCTCTTTGTTATTCCGGGCTGGGGCTTGGGCAAGAGGCTTGCTCAAGGGGACGCCAGGGGATGAGCTACCAGTTGTTTCGTCAGAGTCCTGTCGTTTCTTCTCGTCAACGGCCAAGTCTGCTACTGGTTGACTGAAGGGACGTTCTGCAACGCGCGACAGTTCTTGGTAGGAATCGGAAGACTTGGGGAATTGACTCAAACGGTTTTGAACCAAAGCGCGGGCAATTTCAAAGGAACCTTTGTTGACGAGTTCTTGAAACTCTGCCAGCGTGCGTTGAGCAGCCTTGGCGATCGCTTGCTCAACCTTTCGAGTGATTCCTCGACTGGGTTTCCCATGCTTTCTGGCGAACGAATCGAGG
>JAJRYU010000529.1 GCA_024275615.1 Planctomycetota bacterium | reverse complement strand
CAATGCGTAGGCTGCCAAGGAGCGCATTCGGTTCGGCACTCGGGTGGAACGAGCCAAGAGTTTTCTGGCAGCCTTGGTGTTAAGGAGGATTTCACCAAGAGCGCTTCGACCAGCGACGGTGTGAGTGAGGCCCAGTGACAGGAGACCATAGTCGCGATTTGGGATACGCTTGGTGGCCAGACTCTTCAATATTGTCTCCGCCAAGGCCGAGGCCTTGGACTCGGTGGCTGATTCAGCCTTTGCCATCAAGACTGGAATGTTGAAAGCAGGGTCTTGTGCCAACTTGTTCAGCCCAAAGGTGATGAACTGTTTCCGGTCGAAAGAATTGGGCACGTTAGGGGCAGAGGGCAGATCCGAAGTCTTGAGGAAGTTGGGTGTGATTCCGCCAATCGATGGGCCGTGAAATCGTTCTCGTAGATTGACGAAGCTGTCACGATTGAGTTCCCACCAAGAAGGCCAGTCGACTTGACTGCTTCCCTTTTTCCTGCTGCCGTTGGCGTTGGCGCTTGCCGACGACGTTGTTGCCCCTGCTGATGCTACGGCGCCTAGGTCCGCTCGAATGACGGTAGGCGCTGGAGGAGCTGGAGTCGGTATGGGGGGAAGGAAACATTGCGCCTGAACCGTGTTCGAAGTCACCAAGATGAAGAGAATGACAATTGACCAAGACTGTCTGAGAAGCATTGCAATACCTTTCGCGGGAAAGTGAATTCTCGTGTCAAGAACTATCGAGGAGCGCGCACCTGTCTTTCATCATGGAAAGCAAGTGCGATGCCAAACAAAAGAGAGCGGAGTCGCTCCTGTCTCGACGTGCCTTACATTTTTCGTGGTCGATCTCAGGGTTCTGATGAGGTGCGAGGGATGTGTGGTCACCTGGCGGTAACGATAAACGTGAAGAGGTTCATTACATCATGGATGTTGGATCGCGATCGATGAGAACTTGGATGCGCTTGTCACTGCGGATATCGCGGTGGGTTTCTTGAAACAGATCTTCCAATTGCCGGCCGTCATCTGCCCGCAAGAGGATGTGGTGGCGGTGCTGTTTCCTGATGAAAGACAATGGACATGGACTTGGACCAAGTATGGTTATGTTGCTGGTGAAGCAATGTGGACGTAAGGAGTCCGCGACACGTTCGGCACGTTTGATGACGTTGGCTTCGTCGGCGCCCTGGATCACCAGCCGTAGCAGAGAACCGAAAGGTGGGTAGCGAGATTCTCTGCGGAATTGCAACTCTTGTTCGGCGAAGCGGGTGAAGTCGTGGCTCGCCGCAGTCCGGTAAGCGTAGTGCTCCGGGGTATAGGTTTGAATCAAGACACGACCGAGGCGGGAGCCTCGTCCTGCTCGACCGCTGACCTGAGTCATGAGTTGAAATGTTCGTTCGGCTACGCGAAAATCTGGGATCAAAAGAGAGGTGTCGGCGGAGATGACACCGATGAGAGTGATGCCAGGAAAGTCCAGGCCTTTCGCCGCCATTTGGGTGCCAATGAGAATCTGGACTTCGCCGGATTTCAAAGCTCTGAATAGCTCCTCATGAGCGTGCCGCTTGCGCATGGTTTCGCTGTCCATGCGGGCGACTCGTGCTTCAGGGAAGAACTTTCGTGTGGCGTGCTCCACCATTTCGGTGCCAAAACCCTTGAAGTAGATGTCGCGGTGCTTGCATTCGGGGCACATGGTTGGCGGGCGACCGACGTAGCCGCAGTGGTGGCATTGGAGGCGATTCTGAGACTTGTAAAAAGTCAACGCGACATCGCAACTGGGACATTGGACGATGAATCCGCATGACTTGCACATGACATTTGTGTGGTAGCCGCGACGATTGAGGAAAAGAAGTACCTGCTCACCGCGGTCCAGGGTGTGGCGTATCATGCTGACCAGAAGAGGCGAAAAAACACCGCCTGGCCCCGTCGGCCTTTGGGCGCGCATGTCAATGACGCTCACTTCAGGCAGAGGAATCTCTCTTACGCGAGAAGGCATCTTGAGATACTGGAATTCTCCTCGTTCGGCGGCTTCGTAGCTTTCCAAACTGGGCGTTGCCGATCCCAGAATGACGACGGCTCTCTTGATTTTTGCACGCATGATTGCCACGTCCCTCGCATGATAGCGAGGAACGTTTTGTTGCTTGAACGTGTTCTCATGTTCTTCGTCAAGGATGATGAGACCCAATTCGGCGACGGGAGCGAACACAGCGCTGCGAGGCCCGATGGCGATACGCTTCTTTCCTTCTCGTAGCTCTTGCCATTGGAATGCTCTTTCTGCGTCGGTGAGATGACTATGAAGAACGGCAACGGAACCAAATCTCGATTCGAATCTCTCAAGTGTTTGAGGGGTCAGAGAGATTTCTGGCACCAAAACGATGGCGCCTCGTCCTTGCTCTAAAGTTCGCTCGATCGCCGCCAGGTATACCTCGGTTTTTCCGCTTCCTGTGACACCGTGGAGGAGAATCGTCTCGGCCTTGTCATGCGCGAGCGCATGTCCAATCGCTTCGACGCAGGAGGTTTGTTCCTTCATGAGTGGGGGGGCGGAAGTCTGTTTAATATCGAGTCGCGAAAAGACGTCCTCACGTTCAAAGCTCTGTTCCAGGCGGACCAGACCTTTTTTGGTGAGAGTCTTCAAGGGGGAGTCGCTGACGTTCGCGACTCGCAACAGAACTTGGCGCGGAATTCCTCCGGGTTGGTCCACGACGGCGGTCAGTAATTCACGCTGCCTTTGCTCACGCTTGTTCTTGAGGCCGTTCGCCAAGGCCTCCGTGGCGTTAGGCTCGATCGGAAAAACGAGAGTCGTGATCTTCCCTCGAGACCCTTTTTTGACGCCAGCGGGCAAGAATGCAGCGAGGACCTCTCCAGGGCCGCAAACGTACCTCTGGGCCATTTTTTGGGCTAGCTTGATCTGGTCTTCGTCAAGTAAGGCCACGGGATCAATGACTCTGTCGATGCTCTTGAGCCCGTCAGTTTTGTCGCTCTCGCGGCAGGCGATCACGAATCCCGTGAGCTTGCGTGGCCCAAAGGACACCTGGACACGTGCTCCCAAGGCAATCGGGGCCGCGTTCTCGGGAGCGAGGTAGGTAAAGGCTTGCCGCAATGGCAGTGGCACGGCGACATCGAGGACTAGACTCATGGTGATGGCGGCGACTCGTCTTGTTCTCGCGTGAGCCGGTTTTCTTCACAACATGTGCACGGAGTGCCGTGACACTTGGGACAGCCTTGGGCGTACTTGCTAGCAGCCTGCGCCAAGTCTATACCCGTGAGACTGGCGAGCGTGGACAACCATGCCAGGACATCCGCGAACTCTTCGGACAAGTTCTCTTGGTCGTTCCCCTTAATAGCACGAGCTAACTCGCCGACTTCTTCGACAAACCAAACGAAAGTACCTGAGACTCCTCGCTTAGAATCCTTAACGAGGTAGATGTCTTCAATTTGCTTTTGAAATGTCGATACTCTCATCACGTACGTCTCAAACTGACGATCGTGATGTCATGTTCGCCCGGATCTTCCGCCAAGTTGGCATCAATCTTGGCGGCGAGTCTTGTTGCCACTTCAACCTCGTTCGATTTTGCCACGGCCATCGCAACTTTGAAGAACCGAGTTTCTCCCAATTCTTCGCCACTCTTGAGCGTCAGTTGCGTGAGCCCAGCAGCTGCTAGGATCAGCAAATCATCTGTCGCAAGGTTGAATTCTTCCTCTTCCAAGCTGCGGTCAAAAACCGGGCCTTTGTCGAGCCCCATGGCGATGCCGCCTGGGTGATGGCTCATCAATGACTCTTCGGCGGCGACCCATCTTAGAGTTGGCATCTTGTGGCCAGCGCAAGCGATCTTGATTTGGTGCGATTTGTGGTCATAAACCGCATAGATGGCTGTGACATACATGCCACGGCGCAAATCTGGTGAGAAAAGTGCGTTCATCTGCCTGAGTGTCTCGGCCGGACTATGAACGTCTTTGGCGACCGCACGAAAAGTGGAACGTGCCATCGCCAATATCACAGCTGCTGGCACACCGCGGCCACTTGCGGAAAGAAGTAAGAGGCCAGTTTTTTCGCCGGTCAACGGCAAGAAGTCGAACAAGTCGCTCGACAAGTCACTGCCCGCTTCGAAAACGGCATCGACCCTGCTTTCTGGAATCTGTGGGAGAGTCGAAGGAAAGAGCTTCTCCTGAATCTCTTGGGTGATTTGCTCTTGGTGCTCCTTGGATGAGAGATCGGCGCGGAGTCCTTGCGCTTCCTCCAAACCTGCTGTCATGTCGTCGATAGAACGCGCCAACACACCAATTTCGTCAGAGGAGGATACCTTTGTTCGGTGTCCCAAGTCGCCGTCGGCGATTATCTTGATGTCATGCAAGAGTGTCCCCAAGGGTCTCGTCACCCCCTTGGCAACACCAAAAGAGACAGCGATGCCGAGTAAAATGCCGATCACGGAGAACAGAATGATCTTGGTCAGCAAGCCACTCAATTCTGCTTCCATGGATTCTTCCGACAGGAAAACCTCGACTGCTGCAATGGTCTGATTCTTGTTGGTTGGTTTCACGATTGGATGACGAAACGAACGATAGGGGACTTCTTTGCCTGAGGTACTTGTGATGAGACCGCGCTTGATTTGAACAGCACCCACATTTTCCAATTTCTTGTTTATCTTGATCTTCAATTCGTTGCGGCGAGTCGCGCTGATGACGAAGTCGTATTCACCCTTTT
>JAJRYU010000528.1 GCA_024275615.1 Planctomycetota bacterium | reverse complement strand
CTTGTCGTCGGCCCCACCGGTTCTGGATTAGAGTTGGTTCTGAATTCAATCTATCATGTCGAGAAGAGCCCTGGACTCTTGCCCTTCTCCGTGCTCGGTCAGCTCAAGCAACAAAAACGCTATGTTCGTGCCGCAGTTCCTTACGCTCTTGGTGATTCCTATCGCGGCTACAGGGTCGTAGGCACAACTGAAGATCTCTTCTCAAAGTATTTTCCAGTGCCGAAGGGCGAGGGCGACGAGAAAATCTCACGTGGCCGTGCCTTTCATTGCCATGAGGATGCACTCGAAGAGGCCTTAGCAAACCTTCGCAATGGCAGCACTGAACAAGCCCGTGACGAAAACCACAAACATAAAAATGAAGCGGTCCTCGGCTGGGCGGTCGCGGAGAAGCTAGGGATCCAGGTGGGCGCGTTCATCGAACCCAGCCACAATTTAGCCGGAACACAGGCTCATGCTCACCAAGACCGTTGGCAAGTTGTCGGCGTTTTCAGAAAGACCGGTACGCCCATTGATCGCGTTGTTTTCATTAACCTGGATTCTTTCTATCGCATTCCTGATCACGCCGGTGGGGTTATTTCCGAGACAGGCGAGCCCGGGCTCTCATCGATTCTCCTATTTCCTCGGGGTGGTCATGCGAAGATAGCCTTGCTTTCAACCTTGCGTAATCGAAGTGATCTTCAGGTTGCCGAGGTGGCGACGGAAATCACCAAGCTTTTGAGTCTTGTTGGTGGTGTGCGCGAGTTCTTCTTGGCAATCGCCTGGTTGGTTGTTGTCACCGGAGTCATCGGCATCACCGTTGCAATCTACAACACCATGAATGACCGCCGTCACGAAATAGCCATCATGCGCTCGCTTGGTGCAAGAAGACGTGCCGTCATGGGAGTCATTGTCGGCGAGGCGCTTGCCCTGGGATTATGTGGTTCGGCGCTCGGTCTTATTCTTGGCCACCTCTTGCTGGCTATAGCTAAGGGCCGACTTGCCGATGTGTCTGGAATCGATCTTGATGCTTCGCGAATTCTGCTGGAAGAGATTGTCGCTGTGGCGACCATCTCTTCAGCCGCTGCTTTTGCCGGTCTCCTACCGGCATGGAAAGCCTATCGCACCGATGTTGCCAGTAACCTCTAGTGCTTCTTGGCGCGTTTGAGCTCTTCAATCAGCGCACCGCGATCGAGGTCGATCTGTTTGATTACGAGCTGAGACTTCTCATCTTTTGCTCGCAGCATTCGGACTTCACGCAAAAGCTCGGGGGAGCCAGATTCGGCAGCCTCTGCTTGAGCTTTCTTGAGGTCTGATTTGGCCTGAGAAAGAAGTAACCCTTGTGCCAAGACTTCACGGTTGATCTCTTCAAATTGTTGGCGCTTGCTGTCGAGGACACCCTTTAGGCGTCTGATTTCTTGTTCTTCATCGATGAGTTTCTTGCGCAGTTGACCAACAACTTTTTGCGTTTTTTGGGCGTTCGCGAGGGCAGCTTGACATTGCCGAAGGTTGTTGTCCGCTTTCTTCATTTGTCTGTTTAGAGAATCTAACTCTCGTTGTAGACGTCCGCAGGTTTGGTTTTTTTGGTTGAGTTCAGTTTGGATCGTTCTCAGGTCTTTGGTGGTCGCACTTTCTTGTGCCTGCCACCTCTTGCGTTGCCGCAGCAAGCTGTTGCGGTGCTCTTCGACTCGAACGAAGTCCGCTTTTAGGCTACGTTGTGATTTTTCAATGGCTGCCATGGAAGCGTGAGCCTTTTGCAGCTTGTTGAGTAGTCCCACCTTGTCCTCAGACGCAGAAGCGACCCGTTCACTGAGGGTGCCACGTATCGCACCTATCTTGTCCAATTGGCCGCGCAGGTTCTCAATGCGGTTCCTAAGGGCCTCATTCTCCTTCGAGACCTTGATCAAGGCCGCTTGGGCCACGTCGGTTTTCTGCCTTTGTGCGTCCAGTTTTCTGGAATTGTCACCATGTTCAGAAAATTTACCCGCGTCGCGTTTGGCTGACTTGGCGATCAAGTTTTTGCGCTCGCTGACCCAAGATACGAGAGCCAAAGCGAGGATGATGGTCAAAAGGACAGTGCTGCCCTTCCAGATGATGTCGGATTGATTATTGTCTCTTGGCTCTTCGCTCATGTCAATTTCTTCACGGGGTCCAAAGGGAGAATACGAGGCGGAATCATAGTCTAATCGACACAGATTTGCTTCATGTTATGCTGTTTACCTCATGAGATACCTATTCGCAATAATGATCTGCGGTTTGGGCGCTTGGTCCGTCTACAGCATCACCGAAGAGCGTGGCAACAGCCGACCCAAATCGGCGGAAGTACCGCCGTCGGAATACGTTGCTCAAGATCAGCTGGCCTCTCCGGCCAAAACCATGAAAGCCGGAAAAACTGACGATCTTGATCTTGGAAGGCTGGCTCTGCCGGCCATAAGCGATCCTCTCGCTGGATCGATTCACAGTATTTTGCTTGACCTTGTCAAGAGTCCCGTTGGGCTTGAAGGGCGGGCTGTTTTGGAGGAACGCCTCACCGGAGTCATGCTGGCAGAAAAACTAGGTGATGAAACAACTCTGAGGAATGCTGCCCGGGCTGCCCTGGACAAAATCGTGCGCGAGTCGGAGAGCGCCCGTGGGGCGGGTACCAGCGCCGCAAAGATGACCCCCTTCCAAGAGCGCTCCTTGATCGCCATGTCCGGTAGATTAGCCGGAAGCCTAAGGCGCGCGATGACTTCGAGTCGCAACGGAGGAGTCCATGATGGCCCTTTACTCAGCGTCGACTTAGATTTTGATGTGCCTCCGGGTTACGTCAAGGCGCCTTGGGGAATCCTCGGTGGCTTTCGCCATGTGGATGGTATGAAGCTGCCCGAATCCGTCACTTCTTTGAACGGTAAGAAGGTCGGCTTGTCCGGCTACATGATGGCCACAGGCGAGTTTGAAGATATCCATGTCTTCGCCGTCGTCGAGTCCCAGTGGTCCTGTTGTTTCGGACAACCACCTGACGTTCATCAGGTGATTGATGCCTCGATTCCTGATGATCAAGACGGAGTCGAATTGGTGGCTGTTCCAATTCTTGTCCTGGGCACGTTGGAGGTCGGCGAGTTGATCGAAGATGGTTGGGTGATCAGTGTTTATCGGATGAAAGTCGATTCAATCGATGTGCTTGAATAACGCCAGAGGCAAGGTGTCCCACTCAAAATCCCTTCGATGCAGACAACTCTCCTAAAGGACAGCAGCAAGTATCCTCTGTGGTGGTTCCTCGCCACAGTCTTTTTGGGTTTCCTCACGGCCTTTCGACCACTCGCAGACATGGATGTCCATTGGCATCTTGCCATGGGGCGCGCCTATTTGGAGCAGGGCTTGTGGCTGGATCAAGATCCAATCAGCTACCTACCCTTTGTGCGTCACGTCGACATGGGAGCATGGGCCGGGGAGGTTCTCTTCGCTTGGGCTGAAGAGACGTTTGGGCTTGTTGGTGTGATCGCTGTCGTGGCCTTGGTGGCTGGGGCTTGCCATGGACTTGTTTTCCACGTCACTTGGCGTCTCACTTCTGACCTCGTGTCATCTTTGTTCGCCGTCGCTGTTTTTGCTGCCGGTGCGGTGCATCGTTGGCGTGGACGCCCGGATGTTTTTTCAATCTTGTTTTTTGTGCTGATGGCGGCACTGCTGAGTCGCAAGCCCAAGGATCGGGATGTGGTCAAGTTTGGTGTTCTCGCTCTCCTGTGGATCAATTTTCATCCCGGGGCCATCATTATGCCGATTTTCGCAATCGTCAGTGCATGGCGTGGTCACAAGAAAACTAGGATCAAACAAGCGCTTCTCGCAGCTGGCGCGATTCTGTTGACACCAAGAGGGCCCATCGAATTGGCCAAACTTGTCTACCACACCGTGACCACGGGAATACTCGTCCCGGAATGGCGTCCACTGTGGCAGCAGCCCTTTGATCAGTTTCGGGCCGAGTGGTTCCTATTGCTGACAGTTGTTGTTGTTTTTCTGGCTGGCCGCCCTTGGCGCAAGAAAGCGACCCTGCCGGTTCTTGCGTTGTTGATGGCGTTGCGGTCTTTTCGGTTGTCATACATGTTGTTCTTGCCGGCGATGTCCGCCATGGCGGCAAAAAGGACCCTCGTACAACGTCGTGTCCTTCTCGGGCTAAGCGTTCTACTCATCGCCATCTTGCCATTGCACAACCGATGGAACGCCTTGCAGAAGTCGAGAGAATTGGGATTGTCACCATGGTCCGGTCTCTATCAACCGTCCTATCCGGTCGCAGCGGCCAACTTCCTTGAGACTCATGCGCTGCGCGGCAAGCTCTTTCATCCGGTTGCTTGGGGCGGGTACTTGGGTTCACGGTTGGCGCCAAGAAACCGAAGTGCTCATGATGGCCGTATTTCCGAGTGGGGCCACGACTATGCCACCGAGTTGGCTGACTTCTCCAACTCATCGCTCAGAGAATCTCTCAGGTCGAAGCTGGGTTTCGAGATCTTCGTGGCAAGTCCCGGACTCATGAGCGGTCTTGAGTTGGCCGGAAACGGCGGCCGGTGGCAAGCGATCTACGCCGACAACCAAGCAGCGATTTATGTTGATACTCAAGGGGAGAATTGGGCTTTTAACCGCAAGCGAATTGCCAATTAACTCGCTCTTAGTTCGAAAGTCTCTGATTGTGATTTGTGCAAACCTCCCAAGAAGAATGCAACTCCGACCCATAGAACGGCAAGAGGTAACGCCACCAAGACGATCTTGCCAACGCCAAATCCCGTGTCAGATTGCAAGTACGAGAGCGCCCATATGACCACAACATCACTGCCCCTCACGATGACCGTATCAATGAAGTTCTTTGATTTGTATTTTTGTCGGCGATCGACGATGGCAAAGAGCATTTGCTTGGTCGGCGAAGCAACGCCCCGCGATGTCCCTTTCATCAAGATGTAGCAAGGAATGAGCACAGCTAAGTTGCCGTGGAGGCCAAGGACGACCAAGCCGATGAGCCCCACAACCGGCAAGACACAAAGAGCTGTTTTCATGCCGAAGGCCTTGATGATGCGGCTGACGAGAAAGGCCTGCATGAAGATCGTCACACCTTGAGTGGCGAGGTTCATATTGGCGAAGAATTTCGCCATGCCAACTTGGTCACTGCCATAAACATCCCGAACGAAGTTGTTCTGGGCGAAGTAGAAGACCGTCGAAACCCCGGCCGAGCAAAAGAGCAGAAGGCAGATGAGAAGTAAATACCGCGATTGCGCGACGATTCTGACGCCGTCCAAAATATTGCCACGGACAGGCTCTTCTTGTTGCCGTCCCTTGTCTCCTGGAGCACTGAATTCACCTCTTGTGGCGTGAAACTCGATTCTCCTGATGGCTAACAAAACTAGCTCGGCCATGATGACGGGCAGAAGAAGCAGGCCTGGTCTGCCGATGGCGTCGATACCGAAACCGGTGATCAAAGATCCGGCGATAGCCCCGGTCGACATCCCGACTGCAATCGGGCCGAACAGTTCCTTGGTTTGTTCGCTGTTGAAGAGATCAACCAAATAGCTCCAGAGCACGGAAACCGTGAAAACCGAATACACCGAGAGCCAACAGTAGAACACGCGACCTGGCCAAGGAGTGGCATTGTTCGAAATCAACAGAGCCCAAAAAATGACGAGATTGACTGAGAAGAAACGAAAGACGAACGGAAGGAACCGTTGACGTGGCGTGATAGAAACCAAGCGCGAAAAAAGTGGGACGGCGACAAGAGTGCCGGCAAAGGTCCCGAGGAAGAGGTACTTGAGAACACCCTTGTCGTTTTCGACTCCAAAACCTTCACGAACAGGGCGCAAAATGTAGTAGCCCATCATGAGGAAGAAAAAGGCGATGAATGACCAAAGCGCTGCTCGCCGAGGAGCGCTTTGGTTGCGAAGAAAATCGTCGAGGCTCACTTCTTGCTCTTGGCCTTTTTCTGATGGTCATGCCAAATCTTGAGCGCAGCTCGTTCACGGTCGGCAGGGAGTCCACCTCGCATTTGGTAGTAGGGACCTCGGGACTCATGAAAGGTCAGCGTTGCCTTGACAGTGTCGTCCAAGCTTCGGAAGGTCAGCCCTGACTTGATGGCGAGCTTGTTGCTGATGAGTGCTGGGCGTGCCAATTTTCCGCTTGGGTTGGAGTAGACGGGCATGTCTTTCCAGGGCACGATACTATTATCTTTCATGAACTCCTGGGTCATCCAGCAGAATGTGGCGTCGCTTTTCGCTGCCGACTTGCATGCGTTCAACAGATCGCCGAATGCCGTTGGTTTGACCGGCCCCAGAGCATTATAGGTGCCTGTTGTTTGTTTCTCGCAAAGCAGGACCATCCACGATGCTAAGTCGCGGACATCAATGTACTGGACTCCCCATTCTGGTTTACCAGGAGCCAGGATGTTGCCCCCACGGGCGACACGAACCGGCCAATACGTAAATCGATCGGTTGGATCCCCTGGCCCGACGATGAGGCCGGGCCTGACGATGACGGATTTTTTCGGAAACGCTTTGCTGGCGACTTGTTCGCAAAGAACTTTGAGTGGCCCGTAACTCGCGTTGGTTACTTTTTGGTCCTCTGGGTTTTCTATCGTTCCGAGGGCGCTGGATTCATCGAGATCTTGGCCTTGGATGTCACGATAGACAGAGACGGTTGAAACGAAGAGATAAAACCCCGAGTCCTTCAGCATAGCGGTTGATTTGCGCAGCTGTCGCGGATGGTAGCCGCAGTTGTCGATGACGGCGTCCCATCGTCGACCTTCCAAGGCGCTCAAGTCCTTGTTGCGATCGCCGTGCAGTTTTTCCAGTTCGGGAAAGAGGTGGGGTTGAGTTCGCCCACGATTGAACAGTGTGATTTCATGGCCACGAGCTTTGAGTGCTTTGACGACGGCCGGTCCAAGAAATCCCGTGCCTCCCAAAATCAGGACTTTCAGTTGCTTGGGTGGTTCCGATACAAGGTAGGGGAATTCAGGACACACGAATGGCAGTAAGCAGCCCATTGCGGCAGCCTGTCCGGATCGTCTAAAAAAATCACGTCTATCCATGTTCATGACAGGCTCCGAATGGCGTTTTGCTGGTACTTTTCATCTACGATCAGTCACAAAGGTTCTTTCCCCGTCCGTGGCAAACCGGTTCTGGCCCCATGATCTTGACAGGAGAGCGGGGCTCTCGTATCAAGCGTGCACGGGCGAAAGGAGCTACCCACGATGAAAGCATACTTATTTATTTCCGCATGTGTCTTCCTTCTTCTGAGCGGAATTGCCCTCTTCGGTTGCGGCGAAGGGAATCCGAGCCGTGGTGCGGCTGAGAACACACCAACTGGCGATGATCCATCGAGTAGCGCACAAACCGTCTTTGCGGCCTTCCGAAAGGCCTGGAACAGCTCTGATAGCATCGCCTTGGAGAACCTATACGAGTCGTCTGTCGGCCCACAAATCACTGAGGACCTCGACAAGTCATGCGTCCGTTATGGCTGGAATTTCATGAGCCTCCCCAAGTTAGGCGATCCCAACACGACAAAGGGCGAATCTAGGGAAAAAGCTGAATTCCCGATCGGCGACGACACTGTCGTTGTCGAAGCGGAAAAACGTAACGAAGGCTGGGTGATCGTCTCGGTCTTGCCTGTGGTGAAGCTCGACCTAAGGCCGATCAAGGACGTTGTCGCCGATTTCGAAAAGGCGTGGAACGCTAGCAATTACCAGCGCGTGTACCGCTTCTTGACGAAGGCCATGTTTGAAAGAAAACGAAGTTTTGAGAGGCTCTTTCGCAAACGAGGATGGCAAGCACAACTGCCGACGATCTCGAATCCCTCCATCGACCAAGTCGATGACCTGACCTACAAGAGTTTCTTTTATTTGGGTGACGGAGGAGAGCTTCATCTCAAGTGGATCGTTGAAGACGGGCGCTGGGGCTTAAGAACTCTGAAAGTCCCCAAGTAGTTAGATCGAGACGATCTTGAATTCTCTTTCTGGAAATTTCATGGCAACCAAGCGATCTCCTAACCCGGCACCGTAGTCCAAACAAACAGCGTTCTTGCCCGGACCCAACAAGGTTGGGGCTTGCGGTATATGTCCATTGTGTGGCCACGGGAAGCAGTAGTGCCCGAAGGCGATGAAAGGTGCATCGGCCGGGTAGGCATCCCACCAACTTACGCGGTCTTTCGTACGTTCGATACCGTTGTGATCCAGGTATGGTGCCGAATCCACTTCTGGACCCCTGACCATTTTCTCGAGCTCCCCATTCCAAGGCCCGCCAAGACCAGTGGCTTCGATTAGGCTTGCATCGATTATCTGGGGGAAATCACTGGGCGGCCAATGTGCATGAACGACTCTGAGTTGCCCGTTCGCCAGTTCGAGGCGGGTAGGCAAACTCAGGATGAACGATCTGCTTGATTGCCACCGGTCCTCGTCCTTTTCAATTTGTGCCAAGGTTGTAGAAAATTGCCTGGTTGTTGCCGCAGTCTTGGGTCGAATCCCTGCTTGGTAATGGATGGCATTGATTTCATGATTGCCGATGATCATGAGCGCTTCGCCAGCGTCCACCATGGCAGCGACCAACTCCAGACACTCAAGAGGCTCTGGGCCTTTGTTGATAACGTCACCGACGGAAATGAGCTTGCGACCCTTTGGCGCACGGTAGACATTTCCGTCCAAGACGTAACCCAAGATCTTCAGCATGGATTTGAGAGCGTGCAGTTGGCCGTGAATGTCGCCAATAATGTCGTAACCGGTGTTCACTTGTCACTTTTGCCTAGGCATTGGGGCTAAAGCAAGGTGCAAGCTCTGAGCGACCCGCATCCCCGGAACTAAGACTGTGACTTCACCGTCCCGGTCCAAGAGCAGAGGTTTCATGCTCAAGCCTTTTTCAAAAAGGACATCCTCGTTTTCGTCGACCAGTCTGACGTAGATCGTCTCCCCTCGGGCGACCGCGCCAAACATGGCCGCTTCTTTCATCGTCGGGGCAGCTGCAACTTTTGCCATGAATTGGCTCATTGACTGGGGGAAATCTTGCCCCCGGCTCAGCGTCACAGAGTAGATGCCCCAGTTTTTCTTGATGTCGACAGCTAGTAGAGACCCGAAGGTGTCTTGCTTAATAACGATCTCATTGGCAGCGGGGGCCATGGCTTTGTCGATGACGCCAAATTGCCAGGCCACGGCCACGGCACAAAACGCAACAAGAGTGGCGACAAAAATCTTGCGGGATTTCGGGGACTCGAACTCCTGGCCCATGACGGAAGTCGGTCGTGGTTTCCGCACGTAGTCCTCGTTCGTGGCTTTCCTCGTCCGAGAGATTTTTTGAATCTTGCCGCCGGCCACAGCAAAGAGCGTTTCCTGAGCGGTGGCCCCTTGGATTTCTGTACACCGGAGCGTCGATTCGACACGCATGGGGTCGGAGGATAGAGAAACGACTTCCTCGACTAGATCAACAAATCTCTGCCGGTCTCGCTGCGATGTCGCTGACATTTTTCGGCTTCGATCGTCAAGGAGGATGGAAAATTTGCCGCCTTCGATCTCGAGGTTTGTCCCTACGATGCCGATAGCATCGAGCCGATTCGTCGAATGGCGGAGCATGTCTCGGTCGCCAACTGGTCCCTCTAGGATGCCGTCAAACCAAAGGAATCCGACGGCAGGATCGGTTTTCGTGGCCTTGTGAGGGTCTAGAGGTGGTGGGCTCGTTCCCTCAGGCATCGAGTCGCTCCTCGAGGTCCCATACGTCGCCTATCTTCTCCCAATCGGAGAACTCCTCGCACCAAACCAAAGTTTTCTTGCCGATGGAATCATCGAGCCATAACTGGCGTAGAGAATCAAAGGTGACTGGGCCTACCTGTCTCGCCTCTTTGGGATCGGCGTACCACCATGAACAGTTGTCAAACTTGCTATCGGGTTGGCCGTTCATGTCGCCGTCTTGCTGGCTCACTTCGCCTTCTAACTCCAAGAGCGGCGGGGTGGCTGTGTCAATCTGGAGGACGTCATCGTGAACATCGATTCGCCGCATCGTTTCGGAGTGTCGCGAGTCAGCCAAGACGCGATCTCTACGGATTTTTTCCCGCAGACGACGGTTCTCTTGGTGCAAGTCGTGATCTCGTCGTTCCATCACTTTTAGATCGGGAAGGACCAGAAGCACGATTAATCCGATGCAAGACAAGAAACAGCCGATGAAGAACCAACCGACGGCGCTCCGTCCTCTCGAATCGGCGACAATGGCGCAAATGATGCCCAGAATAATGCTGCTGGCTGCTGGTCCCATAGTTTCGGGTTCTTCATCCTCTCGAGTTGGGTTCTAACAAGGACAGGAATGTCCTATCTCCATTCCAGAATCTGCAGTCCTGATTTTCGGAAAATCAGCGAAAAACACAATGTGAGACGAAATCGTCTCAAACCGAGACTCGGAATTGAAGCAGAAACTAGGACGCAAAGCGTATCCTGGGCTTGACTTAAATATGGGAGTTCTGTTCTTTCCAGAACTCAAGGTTGTGGCTTTGGCTTGAAAAGCAAAGATCTTTGTTTTGGTCGTTAGAGTAATTCATAGTCCTCTATACTAATCTTGAGTCCACCGACAGATTCCCTATTGCCCCATACATCCACATGCGACCAATTCGGTTGGAGCCAATGATGACGCATCATCCCATATCATTCGTTCGACTTGCCTGTTTTGCTTTGCTGCTCGGCTTTTTGTCTGTCAGTGGCGCATCGTCGCCATTGCATGCTCAGAGGGCGGCTCCGACACAGCAACAGCGCGTTATTTTGCCAACTGCCAAGAGCATGGGCGGGGACTACTATCGCCTCTTAGAATTCTTTGACGATGGCACCTTGGTGCGACGACCATTGACCAAATTGCGTCAAGTCCGTTTCTTGCCGATCAAGGTGGCGTCTTCCAATGAAATGGCACGGGGTCAACAAGATCGCGCTCTCATCGATCCCTTCGAGGACTTCGCCGATGTGATTTGCCTTTCGGACAATAGTCGGATTTATCGTGTCGAGGCACTCGTTGGTGGAGAAGGTTTCATTCGCGTGACCCCAAAAGGTCAATTCGAAATTCTAGCTTGGACCGCAAACGCTTCAGGGTTTGACAAACAAGTCGGGATCTCCAATTTCAATCCCTACCTGGCCATTGTCGGCAATTCCGTACTTCCAGAGTATGGCGGTACGTCCTTGGTCTGTGCCCGTACCGATGGTGGCAAGATGCCGGGATCGACAACGCGGGCCAAAGGAGTTCCGACACCGATGGCAAGCGGGGTGAAATCGAAGAGCCTGTGTTTTCTCAAAGATGCGCTCTTAGCTAATGACGGCGACAATCTCTTTCGCATCGACTTAAACTCGTTTGCGGTTCAGCAAGTCCAATGGCCAGCTTCGAATAGTTTCAGCCCGGTCTACGTTGATACAACATGTGCACCGTCCGCAAGCGGCAACGCCCTCGCGATTGGGGCTGGCCAAAGTAGCTTGCTCCACGACATCTATACCGTGAGTGCTTCCGGCTTGGCAGTCAACCAAACATCATGGGCTGGACCCTACCTTGCCGCCCGCTGCAGTGACGATG
>JAJRYU010000527.1 GCA_024275615.1 Planctomycetota bacterium | reverse complement strand
CCCACAAGCTGCCACCAATACGGCTTTGGGTTCTTTCGTACTGAAATGCGCGGGACATGCCGCTACCCCACCGAATACCGCCATAGGCGCTAGTCATGTTTGAAACCGGTGCGCCGGATTCGACGGCCTTGAAGATGTTCGTTTTGGTGACGAGGTAGGCCGTCTGGTACCCACCCCAACTATGGCCTGCAGCACCAATGGAATCTGCGTCAACGAAACCTGTGGCGATTAAGGACTGAACGCCCGACACGACGCACTTCATGCAAGACTCGCCGGGATAGCCGTCGCGGTAGACGATGTCAGGCATAAACCACAAGTAGCCATTACTGACATAGTAAGAAGGGTTGGGCGAAGTTCCAGGACCGGGCGATCGGTAACGATGCAAACCGGAGGACAACCTCTCATAGAAGTAAACCATCAATGGATATTTCTTCTTGGGATCAAATCCGTCTGGCTTGATCAAGATACCCTTCAACGGGATACCATCGGCAGAAGTCCAATTGACCAATTCGGCTTTGCCCCAGCTAAATTGTGATTGCTGTGGGTTCGCGTTGGAGAGTCTCTTCAGTGACGAGAAATCCGCTGTTGCAGTCCAAAGGTCCGGAGATTCTTGGAATGTCGAAAGAGTGAAGAAGAGGCGATCAGAGTGTTTGGGCTTCTGGGCTCGTGAAAAAGCCTTGTCCATCATCACCAATTTCTTGGGCTTGTTTAGACCTGAGAGATTGTCGCGATACCACCCGGATGCCATGGTCTTGGTATTGAAGGCTGAGAGTAGGAGAGGCTTGTCGGCGCGAATGAATCGCTCTTCTCGGTCAAGCCTCTGGTGACGAAAACGAATCTCATTGGCTCGGCCATAACGCTCCGTTATGCAAGAAGCTGTCTTGCCGTCGGGGCTGACCTTCCAAATATCGAAACGATCATAAAGCAAGACGAAGTCATCATCTTCGGTCCAGCCAGCTTGTCCATGGGGCCGAATGGGTGAAGGTGTGTCATGCTCCTCATTGTAGAAAGCCACATCCATGTTCTTGGTGAGGTTGGTCTGGGTGTGAGTAAGCAGATCAATGCAATACCAATGACGATTCTTGAAGTAGGTCAAATAGCGTCCCGTGGGCGAGGTCTGCACACGGCCGCCAAGCTCACGAACCACAAGACGCCTGGAGCCTTCCAGGGTATTGACCACCGAAATGTCGGCATAACGACCGTCCCAGGAAATGCGAGCGCCGTAAGGCTCGCTGTCTTGAACCAGAGCATAGGACCCATCGGGGGTCAAGAACCTGACCGACTCATGAGGTGTTGCGCTGACTTGAACAAGTTTCGCTTCGGCAAAGTGCCAGACGCAAGAGAGAGTAGCTTTACGATCTCTTGCAGCTCTCTTGGCTTGCATAGGTTGCAACAAGATATCCTTGTAGTGCCAAAGATTGAGTGTCACTTTCTCGTCGGCCAGAAGTTTCGGTAGGTCCTCCTCAGGCAACTTCGAGGCGCTAAACATCAAGGTACTGCCGTCATAGGAAAAGGTCACTCTCCCAGAGCTGTCTACCCCTTTATTCGCCGGGAAGTTCTTGGCGTCCGTATGCGAAACGATATTGTGAGCCTTCTCCGATCGTAGATTCCAAGCCCACAGATCAAAAGTCGGTTTCTTGGCGTCACGGTCCCGACGATTGCTGGTGAACACCATTTTTGTCACGTCTCGATCCGTTGAGACGCCCTTGTAGTCCGCAGCTCCTGCCACCAAGGTTCGGCGCTCGCCGGTGGTCAATTCGAGGGCGAACAATCCTCTGTCGATCTTGGCGTCGTCTTTCTTCGACGAAGTGGAATACCAAAGGATGCCTCGCTTCTTGAGAATGCCGAAACTGACAACACCCTTGACAATCTCCTCACTGCCGTCATGAAGGTTGCGGATATGCAGAGGTTTCCCGTCCTTTCGATAGGGCTTCTTTTCTTTCTTCTTGGGCTCTTTTTTCGTTGGTTTGGATTCTGGTTGTTCACCACTGGCTTTTGAAGAGGGCTCAAGGGTTGTGCTCTCCGATTGCCCAGTGGTCTCAGTGGGAAGCGACGTGGGCCGGGATTCCGCCTTGGCTTCCCCCTTCTTCGGTTTCTTGCTCTTGTCCTTTTTCTTCTCTTTCTTGGGATCAAGAAGATAGGCAACGAAAGCGGGGCCTTCTTCTGGGACCTTGAAACTGGCGAGACGTTCCACCTTTTCAACGGTGCCATCAGCGAGATTCATGATGCCCAAGGATGGGAGAGGCTTCGCCGATTTCTTGGTCTTCGATTTCTTATCTTTCTTGTCGCCAGGTTTAGATTTCTTCAGCTTGCTCCGAAGATAGGCTTGCATGACGGCATGAGGTGGTTTGATACTGAATGCCACAAACTTCCCGTCAGCGGTGAAGCGAGGAGACGTGCCGCGTTCGACACGGTACTCCACATCGCTCTCAGAACTCCGGACGATCAAGACACCATCGCCCTTCTGTGGATTGATCGCAAACGCAACCCATCTGCCATCAAGGCTGAGGCTGCGTCCCCGAATGGACTTCCAACCATCATAGTCACGATGAGTGAGGGGGCGTTTCGTTTCGGATTGCCCTTGGATGGTCAAGGGGACAAGAAGAAAAATCGCGAGCACCGCAACAAAAACTGTGCGTCTTAAAATCATGAGTTGGTATCCAGATGAAGAGAATCGTGGGGAGGTGATGCTACCACAATTCACGACAACCTGGACAGGGCCGACTGGAAATCCGCAGGCACGGAGTCGGGATCTTTTCCTGTCTACTGTTCCGACTTGGGGTCGATCCCTTTGACGTGCTTGTCGTACCACGCTAAGTAACGCTCCAATCGATCCTTCTGGAAAGACAATCGGCGAATACCGTGGTGCTCACCGGGGTAGACGACGAGCTGAGTGTCGCGCCCGAGCCGTTTCATGGCCTGATACATCTGTTCGGAATTCAGGATAGGTACGTTCCAATCAACGGCACCTCCCATCCAAAGAGTAGGTGTGGTGATCTTGGCCACCTTATTGAATGGCGAAATACGCTCCCACGCTTGCGGGTTCTCCCAGGGCAGCCCGAGCTCGACTTCCCACCACATTTGGTAGTGGTCATGACCATAGTTGGCTCGGTAGAGAGCTTCACTCGCACCGGATATTGCTCCCTTGAACCGGGTCGTTTGAGTGATCACGTAGTTGGTCAGGATACCGCCATAAGACCAGCCACCGACCCCGAGTTTATCCGCATCAGCAACGCCACGGTCGATGAGATAGTCAACCCCTGCTAAGACATCTTCAACATCCTTGTGACCCCAATCCGCGAAGAGAACCTGAGAAAACGCCTGACCGTATCCCGAGGATCCGCGAGGATTGACTTCGAGAACAACATAACCGTGAGCGGCAAAGAGTTGTGGATCGAAGCGAAAGCCGAAATCGTATTGGGAAACTGGGCCACCATGATTGCGAAGCAGTGTCGGGTATTTCATCGCCTTGTTGAAGCCCGCTGGTTTGTAGACGAATCCCTCAATGACTGTGCCATCCTTGCTCTTGAAGTGAATGTTTTCCACGGTGGAAAGTTGAATCCTGCCGAAGAGCTCCGTGTTTGCCTCAGTGATCTGCGTGGCGGTGCCATGAGCCAATGTGTAGATCTCATTCGGCCTTGTAGGAGTGCGAATCAAAGTTGCTATCGTTTTCCCCTTGATGGCGAATCCACGAACGACCCTCTTACCAGCGACATGCTTCGTCAACGCCCCACCCTGGACCGGGATCGATGCCAGTTGCCTCTCACCACTGTCCTCGAGGCCAAAGTAGATCGTCTTACCGTCAGATGAAAATTTTGGGCGACCAACATTGCGATCCAGTTGCGGCGCCAAAAATTTCGGCTTACCTCCGGTCGCAGATATGAGAGTTAGTTGGTTGGTGGCGTACCAAAGTGTCTTCAAGGGCTCGGTAATCGAAGTATAGACCAACCATTTGCCATCTGGACTCCACGCGGGACTCGAGTCTTCTCGAGGGTTGGTCGTCACATGCAGAAGCGTGGCTCCCTTGTCGGTGTTGTCTGCCGATACGATCCAGATGTCGGTATTGGGATTGCCGTCGGGGTTTTTTGATCGATTGGAAACGAAAGCGATCGACTTGCCGTCCGGACTCCAAACAGCCTGAGAGTCATCAAAGTCACCCGAGGTTATTTGCGTAGGCTCCGCTCCTGATTCCAGAGTATAGACGTAGAGATGTCTGCGGTAACGATCAAGATAGCCGGCGTTGTCGCGCTTGAATTGGAGACGATTGATGACGTGAGGGCGGGGCAATTTGTCGTCTTTTTTGTCCTTCGTTAGCTCGTGAGGTTTCGGATCTCTGATCGTCAAGAGCAGCCTTTTTGCGTCCGGCGACCAAGAGTAACCGGAGATCCCCTGAACGACTTTTGTCAGTTGTACGGCCTCGCCACCCAAGCGATTGAGTCCCCAAACTTGGGTTTTGCCCTTGCCGTGATTCGAAGAAAACGAGAGGTACTTGCCGTCAGGACTGAAGCGTGGATTCGCAGCGGAGTATCCCTTGGCAGTCATGGGTATGGCCTCACCCCCAGCACGCGGAATCATCCGAATTCGTGTCTCCGCCTTGTCCTCCTTGAGATCGTTTTCTCTCAAGGTGTAGGCGATCCACTTTTCATCCGGGCTAATCCGCGGCCCACCAACAGATTTGATTCGAAAAAAGTCACCTATCTCGATCGGCCGCTTGGTTTCTTGACTCAGAGCTGGAATGGCGACAAGGGCAAGAGCGAAAACACAAAGTGATCCAAATTTCATGGTTGTTAATTCCTGGCGATATTTCTCCTCACTCTAATAGAAGCTGCAAGAACCCGCCCCAACTAAGGTGGCGAATTTGGTCCGTCTTGCCCAATAAATGTCAAATGTCTGAACGCCAGTACCAAGAGACTTGGGTAACTCCGCACGTAGGGAAAGCAGTCTTCGTGTTCCTGCGGGCATTTACTTGACTTTGGTGACAACGAGTTTGGTCGTCAGGGACGACATGGTGTCTTTTTCTTCTCGGAGAAAGACGGCATAGTCTTGGGCGCGAAATTTTCCGCGGCTGCGCATGATGCGCTGCTTGATTCGTACTCCGCCGGCGAAGTCCACAAACTGAGTGCTCCTTTGGAAGAAGACCCCCTTCTGGTTGTGATCCACTCGACACTCCGCCTCACCCTGATAGCCGGCAGGCCAAGTAATCGTGGTTTCACACTCCATGTCAAAGGGAAACCGAATGAGCATGGGGGTGATTCGGTTTCCTTGGGAAGGTGAATGCAAATAGGTGCGCTCCCACAACGGACTTAGTCCGCCGATCAAGCCATCGTCAACCTCATGTAGAACACCTTCGATCTGATAGTGCATTTCAAGTTAAAAAGACTTGTTAATATCGTCTATGTCTGCTGACTCAAAACTGACTAAGTTCGCCTGCGTGTTTTCCGAGTTCAATATCTCGTTGAGGCCGTCAAATCGACTTTGCTGGTTTCTTGGTGTCATCCAGATCCTGAAGTATGTGGCGTACACCCCATCCAACTCAATGTGCTCATGCACTTGAACGGATCCGTTTTCGTTGCACTGGATGTCCTTTGTGAAACGTAACCCGAGTTGAGACGTATCAACGTCCGGTAGCCTGGTCAGCCCTTCGGTTTCTGGGTCGATGATCAAGGCACTCTTGTTGTCCAGGTCCTCAGGAATATTCATCTGAGCACCAACAAACTTTTGAACGCAATCCACGAAACGACCTCCACAATAGTCTGGCAAGTAGTTGATCATGTGGTTGAACTGTGATCGGGAGGGTAAGTCATCCCAGGCGGGGACCTCGGTGTGGATCAGGCACAGACGGCATTCGAGGCCAATCGCGTTCATGAGATGATAGAGAGCGATAGAATGGCCTTTGCAGTCAGCGAATCGAGACTTCAAGAGTTTCTCAGGTGGGTCGGGGACATAAGCGCGGGGGCCAAATTGGATGGCGCGGTACTGCAATTCCTCACGAACATAGGTGACAAGTGCCGCTGTTCGCTCGTCATCAGAGAGACAGTCTCGCGTCAATTGTATTGCCAGTTTTCTTGTGGTCGGTGCAACAACCAATCTTTCTGAGATTAGGTCGATGTATTGACTGGCAATGTCATTCCATTTCGACCTGGACTCACCTATTTGAACGACGGGGCGCCAATCGCAGTCGTCGAGAGCAAATGGATCTCGGGCAAGTTTCGGCACCTCTTCCGCTACAAATCGAATTCGATTTTTTTTGGGTGTTGTCTCGACATCCCCCATGACACGATAAATCATGGAGTCGATGTCACCGGAGACTTCGAGGACCGATCGGAGTGAGACTGTCTTGCCGTAGAGAGGTCGTGTCCGAAATGGAAAGATCTCTTGGGATCCGCGAAACTCACGGGTGTACACCACTTCAAAGACGGATCCAACATCTGCTGCAGAAACCGGGATGTTAACCACTTTCTGTGAATCTCCCGATTCGGCGTCTCCATCTTTCACATAGAAGTCTTCAATGGTGCCGTTGTAGGCGAGTTCTCCGTCAGCAGAAGTGACTTCACACTTGTTGATGAAGAGATCGCATTGTTGAGGGTCGAACTCAACGGCGTAGATCTTGAGTCTTGCTATTCCCTGCTTGCTTTGAACGAGAATTCGTTCGCGGACGGTCTCCTTGAGTCCGTTCTCATAGGAAAAACAGATCGAGTCGAACTGTTCAATAGTCAGGAGGTCTTCATCTGAATGACGTAAGATCGTGTCTGCCCTAGGATCGTAGGAAGCGGGAAGTTCAATGGGAGCAATTGGATGTCGTATCGCCCGGGTGTCGCCTTGCCCAAGTTGGGCAACAACCTTGTCCAACCATGCACGGTAGTTCGCATTCCCGGGATCGATATCCAGCGCCGACTCAAAAGACTCCTTTGCTTCGACGACATTCGACAAACCAAGTTCCGCAATGCCCTTTTCAAGATGAACCTCTCCAGAAATCCTGCCAGCACTGATGAGATCCCCACACAACTTGGATGCGATCTCATGGCGCTCTGCACTATTATTCTGGCGAACAATGGCCATGTCACGCTCATAGCGTTCATCCTCATCGGTCACGTCTATTTTCGATAAGTAGTCGATTGACTCATCGTGTTTTTCTTCGCGCCCAAGCGTAGCCGCATAGGCCACATGTACCCACATGGCTGGGCTGTTTCTGAGGACCAATTTCAACAGGTTGCGGGCATCCTTGTAACGCTTGCTCTCGTACAAGAGCTTCAGACAATCAGCTACATCTTCTTGTCCACAATGTCCGTCCTTGAAAAGGTCCGCATAGGCTTTCATGGCTTCGCTCTTTTTCTTGAGGCGCCCCAAGGCAAAAGGCCGATAAGCTCGCAATTCATGAATCGAGTCGATGACCTCACGATTGTCATCGCAGAAGTCGAGGATTTTTCGAAAACGATTGGCCCTGGCGTAGGAAAGCAACAGGAAACCTGCCAAGTCGGATGGGTCAGAGGTTAGCCGAAAAGCTTCCTCGAGACCTGACGCTGCCAGATCAAATTGGGATTTTTCGAAACAATAAGAGGAGACTTCTTTCAAGAAATTCTCGTGCCTCTTGGCGACGCCTTCGTTGAATTCGGCACTCTCAAATTCTTGTGCTTCTTCGGGCGTCAAAGAGATACATGCCCAGGCGTCGGCGACACAGTTATCAATTTCGAGATTGTCTGCCTCGGCGACAAACGTAAAGAAATAACCAACTTGACCTTCGATCTTGACAAAAATTCGATACTCGTAGTCGCAGGCATCATGAGTTTTCTTGACTCGATAGCATCTCGAGATTCCGGCTTCATTGCTAACGGTTACCAGATCACGATCGGCCAAAGTAAAATCGTAGATCCTCAAGAGCCCTTCACAAAGTGCCTCGAACGGGAATACCACAGCAGGCAAGAGAACGCTCGTTAAGTCACACATAATCCCATGCACATGCCTCAGTTGAATGTCGAAGATGCCTTCGGTCGACCCGGTCTCTTTGGGCGAACGCCAAACTGCCGAAGACGGAGAAAAATCAAAGGTCTTGAGGTCGGTTTCGATTAGCTGTTTAGCCTTAGGTTCAATGGTTGCTGCCGTCAGTTTGTTGCGATCTTGAACAAACCCCGCCATGAGGTTCTGCAAATGGCGATAGCTT
>JAJRYU010000526.1 GCA_024275615.1 Planctomycetota bacterium | reverse complement strand
GTCACCAGCCGCCAAGGATGCAGCTGTGCAAGTTCCATCCGCGGGAGTTTCAGGTAGTCCACTCTGGGCGTTTGAGGCTCGCATGAGCACGGCGAAAACAGCGACGCTGAAGAAAGAGACGATCCGCCGAGACAGTTTGGAGTTGTTCGTCATGAGTCGTTTCGCCCAGTAAGATCAGTTATTAGAATGACAGGGTGTACAGATTCCACAGCTACGCGTTTTTCACAGTATCAGAACGGTAGGTTTTTTTGAATGAATTCTCTTTAAATCATCAACTCGCTTGCTGGCGATCGACCTCAGGGGTATCTCGCGTTATGCTGAGCTGCCTTGCCGCCTAGGGACGAAATGGGAATTGAAACATGCAACTTGAGTTCTCTTTGAAGGCTTGACTTCTTTCTGATGGATTTTCAGTTCATCCAATGACATCCACTTTCCTCATCGCCGCTGTCGCTGCGGGACTGGCGTTCGCCGGTCTCGATCTCGCTCGCAAGAAGCTCCTGCGACAGATGCCTGCAGCGGTCATTCTTGTTTGGCTGATGGTCGCCACCTGCACTTTCTTTGGTTCTTGGCTTGTGCTGCAGCGTAAGCCTTGGCCCGAAGCGAACTACTGGGCTCCGGCCATATTTTCGATCTCCATGAACGTCGCTGCCAACCTTCTTTTTATGCGTGCGATTCTGATCTCGCCCTTGAGTAGGACGATTCCATTTTTGTCGCTGAGTCCAGCGTTTGCCGCTTTTTCAGCCTATCTTGTCGTTGGTGAGTGTCTGGCCCCAACTCAGTGGGTTGGCATCCTCTGTGTCGTGGTCGGAGCGTTGACTCTCAACCTCGCGGCTTCGGAAAGCAATCTCCTTGCTGCAGTTGTCAACTCGTTGCGGCAAGAGCGCGGTAGTGTCCTCATGATTGTCACGGCCGCTTGTTGGGGGCTCGCGGGTCCCTTCGACAAGATCGCCGTATCACGCGCTAGTATCCCGGTTCATGCCTTTGTGATGGGAGCGGGTGTTGGGGGTATCTTGTTGCTGATTCTGGCAATTCGTGGCGAGGTACACATGATTCGTCGCGTTCGGCCTTGTTGGCGGCCTCTTATCGCGGCGATGATTCTTGCTGTTGTTGCGTTTGGAATTCAGCTCATCGCCTATCAGTCTGGATTCGTCGGTCTGGCGGAGACGATCAAGAGAGTCATTGGCATGACGTCGGCTTTGATGTTGGGCAATTTGTTTCTTCAAGAGCGGATCAAGCGTGCGCAAATCGGCGCCGTGTTACTCATGAGCTTGGGCGTCGCTCTTGTCCTTTGACAGGTGCATAAACATGTACTCACGTGGGTATTCTGCGATTGTTAAGAGTTCTTGATCTTCTGCCCTCTGGGTGATTTTTGGACATAAGTACGATCCACTTAATGAGATTCGGATTGCCGAAGATGCTCGCCTGTCAGCGATGGCTGACCGAAAATTCTTCATCAAAATGACCGTTTTTTTTTGAGCAGTTCACCATTGATGCCATGGAGGAAATCTCTACGATGACATGTGCGTAGTACGCAAACAATCAACACGGTCGAGGTTGTGTCCCAATAACACGTAAAAAACCTTCCTTCCTCTCTACGCCTGAAATCTTTCCCTCGGTCGTGTCTTTCATACCCCTGAGCCTTGAGGCTCAGGGGTTTCTCATTTGCCAACCAGTATCAATTTCTTGCAAATCTCTCCGATCCAAGGGTCAAGTGCAGACTCGTTTGTCCGAGTATAGGGGCAAGGAAGGTTGTTTTCCTAGGAGGGCGTCATGGCAGACCCCATTCGAGTCGTCGATTCCGTTGCACCACTACCGCGGGCGGTAAAAGACCAACGGCGTTCACGCGAAGACAAAAAGAACGAAACACCCAAGGATCAAGTGTCCCTATCTCATCCAGGCGACAAGCGTACTCTCAAGCTCCTCTTGCAGATTCTCAGCGATTCGCTGGGGCACTCATCAATCAGCGAAGCTGCTCGCGCGAATGAAGCCACGGATCAACCGGAGCGCATTGCCGCATTCGTCTTGCAGCAAATCAACGTTGTCTTGGTCACACCTTTCTTGTCAATGGGGGGGAGCGCCACTGCCGACGAGTTCTCTGAATATGTTCAAAAGATTCAGGATCGTCTCGAGCTTGGCAAGAACGAGGCTCGCTCAGTCTTTAAGTCTTTAGAGACCGCTTCGGAAAAGCACTTGGAATACGTCGACACAGTTGGCCAAATGCTGAGAGAAGCTCTTGAAAAACTGCTTGATCAGGGTCGGCTCGAGTTAGCCTGAATCTCTTCAAAGAACTCAATGGCCAACCCATCTTGTATGTCGTTCCGCGGACGAAGAAGCATTGCTGCCCTTGAGCGTTGGCGGATACTGGTTCATTGATTTCGTCGGCAGCGGCAAGATGTCTCTTCCCAAGCGGTTGTGAAAACTCGATTCTTTCGCCCAACCTGTTACTCGTAGAAACCACACACGTTGCCGCCCCTCAGGGATAGGTGCGACTGTGAACTCCATCTCCAAGGCGTCAGCAGCGACCAAGATGCAAAAATCGTCATCGTGGTAATCCAGATGTTTCTTCACATCACCGTAAGCCGTTGCCCGACCAAAGGGTCGCGGGAAGTCATCTCTTGGTTCTGCCTGCCAAGAGTAGTCCTGCTCGTGCAATTCTCTGTTGCCAGAGATCGAGGAATATCCTCGATCTCGCAATTGAGCCTCGACCAAGGTCCCCTGCATGAGACCAGGAAATCCGACAGGATCGTTGGCTTGCACTGGGATGGTGTGCGCTTCCAAATCCTCCAAGAGCGCGATGCGATCCCACAAGAAACGTTGGTTGCTGACTATCCTAATCCTCGTACCAGCAGCCAACTCCTGTGGAAAGCGAAGAAGCAAACTTCTGTCCATTCCAGCCGGGAAACCTAAGTCCGGCAAGAGTGTTTGCCATGAGCCAGAATCGGCGAGGATTTCAACTCGGGGTAAGACCCAAGTGAGACCCGCTTGTGCCATGGCGTAAGAGGTGCTTGAGTCGTACCAAGCTAGCCGCCCCCAAAGGACCATGGCCCGGGCATTCCTGGCCAAAACAATCTCGACATCTTGCTGTGGTCCCCACCCTTGAAGTTGGCTTGGTCCTGTTCTGTAGCCATGGAGGTAGAGCCTGTCGACCTGAGACACGAGGTCGGTTACGTCGTGGCCATTCATGACAACGGAACGAGGTCGTGTGATTGCTTGAGGACTAGTCGTGAAGTACTGAAGAGCTCCATAGACCTCCTGTCTGGTACTTTCATCCGTCAGGACCGTCGCCTCAGGATCGATATCCAGATAGTAGAGTTCAACTCGATCAAGGTAGGTGATTTCTCGCAATTCTTCGGTGATCGCCAAACGAACGCCACCGTTGACGATGGCTAGCTCATCTTGTCCAAGACGAACAAACTCTTCAGGATCAAGATGTGGTAGCTCGCCGTTTGGTAACCACTCATCAAGGGGCGCAATGCCGACAATGTCGGTTTTGAATTTCCAACCTGTTGTTGTCTTGGTGAACAGAAAGGGACAACTGGCAACGAGCCCTTGTTTTTGTTTGACCTTGATTTGATTCTTGTCTCTGCAGGCAGCCAAGGTGTCGCCAACAACAGTCTGGCGAATGCCCTGTGGCCAACGGATGGCGAAACCGTCCAACTCTTCGTCGCCAATGCCAAAGTGCATCGGGCCAGGCCTGGTCACCATGCGCGTCGTGTGAATCTCTCCAGCAAAGACTTCAACAATAGCCCCAATGCCATCGCGGTTGTCTTTTCTGCCGTCGGGCAAGAGGGCGACAGCATTTTTGCCATCTGGCAATTTGGGAGTCCAGGTGTAGGCCGATTTCTTCGGCCCGTCAACGAATTCTATGGCCAAGATACCGTCACCGTCGTTGTCGCGGATCTCCAGTCTTGTGATGCTCAGGTCCCGAGCTTCTGGCTGTATTTCGGTGTCGAAGGTTCCAGCGCCGCGATTGCGAAGGACACAAAAGCCAGGTCCCCAAAGAACACAATCCAAATCACCATCGTTATCAAGATCTTCTGCGGCGATTCCAGCCCATGTTCCTGACTCTGGAGCCAGAATTTTTTCCTTGCCGAAAATCGCTTGCCCGCGCGTGTGCTCAGTGTTCTTGTTTAGAAACAAACTCGCGCCGGGCTGCGATCCGACTCCTATAACATCTGGAAGGCCGTCACCATTGAAGTCCGCAGCAACTGCAATCTGGCGCGCGCCTCCCGGTAGCTCGAATCGTTGCCACTTGTCGTCTCTGAGATTCATCAAGATTGTCAAGGCAGAACCCGACCCAGGCAATACCAAGTCTATGTCATTTCCCGAATCGAAATCGTTTGCTGCCATGCCGAATAGCTGGGGAGACAAGGGATGAACAAATCCTGCCATCGCCTGGAGCTCAAAACCCTTCTCTCCCAGGTTGCGAAGTTGCACAAGCTCCGAGCCCGTCTTCTCCTTTGCTGCCATGAACAGGACATCTAAGTCACCGTCGTGGTCACTGTCGAGCAACATGGTCTTGCTGCTGGCAACCAAATCAGTCCATCCTTTCACTTCAAGTTGTTGAGGACCGTTGTTGTTGGATTCGAATTGGTCAACAAAGCTCACCCCGGTTGGCCCTAAGGAAATCAAATCTTGGCGGCCGTCGTTGTTTATGTCGCCCTGACTCCATGCGAGCTGCCCTTTTGTCGCTGAGACTTCTCTTGCCGACGAGATGGGGGACTTGTTCATTGAGAATTTTAGGGGATCTGCAGCAGAGTCTCTCTCGTTGGCAACAAATGGAGCTTGGCTTGGTTTCAGAAACGCACAAAACTCTGTTACTGGCTTTTCATCGTTTGGGCGTGATTGGAACAACTTGATGGCCTGGTTCATTTTCTCTTTTTGAGCAAGTCCGCGGTAGACTTGTGAGAGCCGATACGCGGCTGGCCGAATGAGCTGTTTCTTGTCGAGCAAGTATTGAAAGTGTGCCCTTGCGGCTTCCAACTTGCTTCCTTTTTCAGCTGCCAATCCAGCTTGATAGTGTGCGATCTTGTGAGTCGGATCCTTGGCGAGAACTCGCTCAAAAGATTGCCATGCCATGGTGTGATCTTGGGCACGTTTGCTGGCGATTCCTTGCAAGTAGTCGAAAGCAGTTTCTTGGCTTGTGGGGATCTGCAGTTTCTTGAGTCGGTCGACGAGGTCTTGCGTGTTCTTCCATTCTGACTCGATCTGAACCGCACAACGCAAGCGATCCATGAGTGCCCGAACATCGTTGGGTTCTATTTGTAGAATCTGGTCCAGGAGCGCTGCTGATGCGATGTAGCCTTCTTCACTTTCTCGCTGACCGTGCAAGCGTGCCTGGTTCCGGAGCGAGAAAATATTGGCCTTCTTCGTAACAATCTTGTCATCGCTGCTTGTGCCGCCGCAGGCCTGAAGGACCAGCAAGATAAGTACAAAAATGAGATAAGGATGTGGGCGCATGACAGTGAATTCCGATCATGATGATTAGAGATCTTCGAGCGAAATGGGGCCGCGAATGATGCGTTTGATACGGCCACCCGGTTCCAGGAGAATCGTTGTGGGCAGTGGGGTTTGTGCTCTGCCAAACAAGCGTTCTAACGAGGATGCGTCAAGGCTTCCGTGGGCAAGGCTTGGAGCGAGTTTCTGGAGCATTTCCAAGACTCGCGCGGGATTCTTTTCGCCGTCCATGTCGACCAGCTGAATCCTGTATTTCCCTCCGTCATGGAGAGTTTCGAGATCTGGAAGTTCATGGAGGCAAGGGATACAGGTTGTCGACCAAAAATTAATCAATGTCGGCCTCTTGTCGACAGAGTTGAAGGGAGTGCTCTTGACGGCAGAATTCTTGAACACCAGCTGTGGAAGTGTTTTGCCAATTGACAAACCTGTGGCTTGTTTCTTCTCGTCGGTTAAGACAAACGTTCGTTTGGGTCTACTCTTGGGCTCTGGATCGCCTTCGACCAGCAAATAGCGGCCTGTTGATTTTTCTTCGCTGGTTTCGGCCCGCAGTTGGTAGATGCTCTTCTTGCCGCCTGGCCACCACACTGTGACAACCTTGGGCTCGCGATTCTTGACACCAAAGACGATCTCGCTCGTGTGTTGCGATTCGAATCCCGAACCGCAACTGACGACGCGAGTTAGAATCTTGCCGCCTTCAGTCAATGTGACAGTTGCACCAATGGCGTCGGCGTGGCCGCTTGTTGCCCTCAACCTCAGTTTGATCACGAATCGTTCCTTGACGTTCAGATTATTACGATAGAGGAGATGAGTACGTCTTTGGATTGAGTTGACGAAGAGATCCAAGTCGCCGTCATCATCAAAATCGGCGATGCAGGCAGCTCGGCAGTCCATTTCTGAATCTGCGCCACTGACATCAGAAAGATCGACGAATCTGCCATCACCATCGCCAACGAAGAACTTGTTCCTCTCGAAGCCGCTGAACGAAAGGCCGTCCTGGAAGATGAGCCCCATGTGGTCTTGTTTGTATCGGTCGCTGCCAACCGTCTCCGACTTGATGTTGGCACGTTCAGTTATGGTCTTGGTTGCTGGTTCTGCATCGGTCATTGAAGACGCCACAACGTGGCGCCAGTAGACACTTCACGTGTCTTTGAGAGAATCACCGGAAATGAAACCGTTGGCGACGTAGACATCATCGTTGCCGTCCAAATCAGCGTCGAAGACAACCGGACTCCAAGCCCAAGATGCACTGCGGCCACCGTTTTCAACTGGGTTGGCGGCAAAGGTCTTGCCGTTTGAAAGAAAGATGCTGTTGCCAGCGGCGAGCTTGAAGAGCGTTTTCTGAACCCCCTTGGCATCTTCTTTCTTGGCAAGACGACTCAAGATGCGCTTGCCCGCTGACGAAGACATGTTGGAAACATAGAGATCCAGCCAGCCATCGTTGTTGAAATCACCCCAGGAAACACCCATGCCGTTGCCACAGTCAAGGACTCCAAGGTCCTGAGCGCGGTCAATGAAGTTCCCCTGACCGTCGTTCACGAAGAGAGCGTTCTCACCATAGTCGTTAACTGAGTAGATATCCAAATCACCATCACGATCGAAATCGGCGGCAGCGGCGGCAAAGGTCCATTGCTTACCGGTGATCCCTCTTTTCGTTGCCTCATCGCTGAAGCTCTTGCCCAACTTGTTCATCAGCAAGAAGTTCTCGGCGCCATTGTTTGCAGCGAACCATGAATCGGGATATGAGGAGTCGAGTCGTTCGTAGTTGCAGACGTAGATGTCCAACCAGCCGTCTTGGTCGAAATCGCCAACTATGGCTGAAAAAGAAGGCCCCCGGTATTGATCGAGGCCGACTTCTGAGCTGACGTCAACGAACTGCGTCTTGTCATTGCGGAAGAGCCGAAGGCTACCGCCCAATGGCAAACCGTCCTCTTCCCAGCCGACGAAACTCATGAAGAGATCTTTGTCGCCATCGCGATCAAAGTCGAAGAAGAGCACGGATGTCGGGCCAGCCGGTTGGGCAATGTTGAATTGTTCCGCGACTTCGTGAAATTTACCATTGCCCATATTCACGTAGAGATAGTTGCGCCTAAACCCCGAACTGAAAATGTCGTTGAGCCCATCGGCATTGAAATCAGCGACGCTGGCGCCGCGCCAATAGAATTTGTCATTGCCTTCGGTACCCACCCGTGGCCCCTCAATTGCGACTCCTGCGACGTCGGCGATGTCGGTGAAGAGTTCCTTCGCTGATTGTTTCGTCCGCGTTCGGCGGACCTTGAATCCGGTGAGGACCCAGCCTTTGGGGCCCAATTCTGCTGCGGCGTCAGCCCATGCATAGATTGATAGGCGTCCATGGCTCGCTGTCGTGCCGATGATCGACGCGGTCATTTTCAACAGCGCTCGATTGTTCTTGAGACTAAACTCGGCACCACGAGTCTTGAAGAACACGCGGTCGAGAGTCGCGAAGGAGGCGAGGGTCTCGTCGAGAGACCCCAAGAAACTGGCACGATCGAGTTTGGCCGGACCAGCGTCGGGTTTGGCGAAACTCTCAACAACATTCAGTGGCAGATGCGTGGTCTTGCCCGCCTCGCCGTGGGTGATTGGCGTGCCCTTAAAGGACTCAGCGATGTACTGAGAGGCCCCACGAAGATCGCGCTCCTTCAGACGATAGGAAAACTCAATGAGACGATTAGCGACAATTTCTGTTTCCTTTTCGACCTCATCCATTCTAGGGTTCGGGTTGCTGATCGCGGCGAAGGTCGCCGGTGGCCCATCATTGGGCGCCGAGTCAACGGGGCCTTCATCGCCGCAAGAGGAAATGAGGCAAACCATGAGTACGAGGACAAGATAGTGGGTCATGTCGAGCATGGGCAGTCGTCCGGTGTTGTGATGTGGGTCATGATACCGGATCTTTCAGCGAAGGATGAGGCTGGAGACAAAAAACCACGCCCAAGAGCTGTGAAACTCCTGGGCGTGGCTTTCTTTCTGGCGGAAGTCGAATCGACTGGGGCTTCGCTGTTGCTAATCAGGTGCTCCCAGCTCTTTTTCGATCGCAGCGGCCAGC
>JAJRYU010000525.1 GCA_024275615.1 Planctomycetota bacterium | reverse complement strand
AGACGATCCGCACCTCAGCCGCAAATTGCTCCTCGTCGGGCTCGTTCCATTCAAGGTGAGTGAGGATTACTGCCTCGGCATCATCATCGGATCCTCGTGCTTTCAAGTAGCCAGCGTGTGCCCGAACGGCCTGTTCAAATGTCATCGTGCTGACCATGGCTGCGTAGCGGATGGCCTGCAACTCCATGTGGCCGCCGTCTTCGGTGCGCTTGAGCTCAACGACGACGAGGTTGGCGCTACTATCAAGGCAGAGAAGGTCGATCCTTCGCCGGCTGTCTTCCCAAGCACCGAATTCTTCGGCGAGCACCATCACGCCGGGAGCGACAACTGTGATGTTGTCGCGAAGGAGACGCTGAAGGTCGCCTCGCTCGGAGATATGCTCGGCTCCGAAGGAGGTCTTGTCGACGGCGTCGAGGCTTTTGCCTGTTAATTCAAAGAGGGCCATGAATCCATCTTAATATTGTCCCACGTTTGGTCAAGATGGGCGTCTAAAGGGCCGAATCTGCATTATTCCACGTCTGCACCATCGATTGTTGGAATCGTGTTCATTTCAAGTGACAACACGCGAGCCTTTTCGACATACCATGCCCACAATTCAAGATTGTTATCCCACCCAACATTTCGCGTATAGGCGTACCAAACCCACATGTTCTTCTTCAGCGCCAAGAGCGCCACGAGGCCGACACCGCTGAGTTGGTGATCTGAGGTATCGATGACTTCCGGCTGAGCCAAACTTCCAGCCGGCCGAAAGCGCCCACTACCAATTTCCCTCACGAAATCGACGAATTCACTCAACAGTGGGCATGGGGCGTCACTTTCATCTTCACATTCGCGCACCATACCGTCGTAGCGCTCTTGGACCTCCCGTTGCCAGCCAGACGGATCGAGGGCCGGAGTACGAACGTCTTGGAGCAAGACGAGAAGTCGCGCTTCGGATTCTGGATCGATAATCTCGACCCGTCACTCTGGAGGCCAAGGAAGATCAGGCCGTCGAACGCCGTTTGGGCTCCGCATCGATCGTTGCTTCTTCGAGCCAAGATATTCTGTCTTGCTGGTCATGCTGCGCACTCCTTCATGAGCCATGGGATTTCGGTGGGTTCCGATGTTTGTTCCAGGATCCAATCGATCCGTGCCTCAAGGGTCTCGCGGTAGGCCCCAAGAACCTCTGAATCTTCATCCCGCACCAATCGCTCAGCACGTTTTTTGGCGGTGCCGATGTAGAACTCGGCGATGCCGACCTTGGCGCGGAAATCCTTGGGTCGTGACCAAAAGGTGGACCAGGCAAGTTTGTGGTGGACCAACCAGCCGAGGAAATGAACCGCGACAGGGTCCCATTGTCGCCAGTCCACGCCAGTTGGCAGTTTCAGCGGATGGCGATTACCACCTGGGACAAGGACGGAAAAGCCGCCGTCGTCTAAGCGGCCGACGATGGCGATGAATGGATTCTTGTGGCGTGCGGCCCATTGGTTGGGGAGGCGGAGCAAGGGTTGGTCGCAAACAGCGTACTGTGCGACGGAATAAATCCCACGAGTAAGGAGGCTTGGGTCGCTCTTATCGAGCAAGTCGAATACCTCTGCTTCGCTTTTACCGTTGGAGCGAGCTGTGGCTGCGAATTCCATGGCCTGCTCGTTAGTCAAGGAGTTGGCCGTGATGATTCGCGTCTCCAGTTCTTCGATTCGATCAAGCAATCTGCGTTTCATAGTCTACCTCTTTTGGCTGGGCGGCCTCTTCGAGAGCCTCGATGCGATCCTCAAGTTTGAAATCGACAATCAGATTGGCCTGGGTCTTGATCAAACCGCTCATGGCGCTGGCGAGCTTCGATTCGACGTCTCCCTCGATGCAGCCTCGCAGCACGACCTCTACCAGCTCCATAAGTTGGGCTATAGTTTGCAGCCCTTCCGGGGCCTTCATCGCCAAGGGTGTGGCTTCAAGGCCGTGCTTGACGGCGGCACCTCTACGACGGGCTTTCTTCCGTTCGTCGGCAAACTTGGGATCGTGGAAGAAACAGAATTGACTGCCACCCATTGGCCGGGCTTTACATGGTCCGGTCTTGCTGATGCCTGCGCACTTATTTTTGGGTTGCAGCTCTTTCATAAGTCGTTTTGGTATCTGCTCATGCTTTTTATGCTTGTGTCTACCGAAGACTACCGGACTCATTCAGTATGAGAGCTTCGCTGATCTCTTCCACTTTGGTGCTCATGCGGCCATCATCTGGCGATTTTGATGTGCCGTTGGATTCTTGAAGGCTGCAATCCTCAGTGATTGTGATCAATCTTCCGCCCATAGCCGTCAAGTATTTGGCGTCACTTGGACTGGCGATCCACGTCTGGTTGTCGTCTGGTGATTGGGCCGGATCTACGAGTAGGAAAAGTCGTGGCGTGAATCCGTACCGGTTCCGGCAAGCTGCGAACGATTGAGCAACACTTCGCAGAATGTCCCGAGATGCATAGCGTGATTCGCGCTCCATGGGTTCGACTGGAAGAGATAAGTCCAGTGCAACCACAGGGTGCTTGCCGAGAGCAATGTTCTGGAGCAACTTCTCCCACCCGTGAGTTTGGTCACCTGGCACGCAGGGATAGAAGCTGCAAGGGACAGTGCTTACCGTCGGTGGCGACCAGCGGTCTTTGGGATCATCAACCAAGAAACCATCGCAAACTCCATCGCTGGACCAATGCAACTTCGCAGGCGGTGATTCCCTGATGATCGCGGCGATCGTCTTGTCGGCCGCATTCTCAATATCGTCCAGCGTCCTCTGAAGGATTCGGATCGCTTGGCGTTGGTCGAGGTAAGGAGCGCTTGTGAAGAAGTCAGCAAGCTGTTCTT
>JAJRYU010000524.1 GCA_024275615.1 Planctomycetota bacterium | reverse complement strand
GCCTTCATCTGCTTGCCCATAAACCGGGTATATAAAACCGTGCCCAGAAAAAATACCAGACTGGTAAAGATGACGTAGAGGCCAATCATTCGATCTTCGCTGCTGCCCGCGTACCAGACGCCAATGATGAAATACATGGGCACCACCATGAGTTCCCAGAACATGTAGAACAAGAACATGTCCCGTGCCATGAAGGCTCCCAACATGAAACTCTCAAGCAAGAGCAGCAAGATATAGAAATCGCGGTGCTTGACAGTAATACTCTTCACCGACCCAATCACAACGATAGGCATCATGAAAGTGACGAGGAGCACAAGGAGAAGACTGATGCCATCAACAGCCACTGAGTAGCGCACCCCCAAACTCGGGATCCACTCACAACTCTGGCCGAGTTGAAAGACCTCAGCCGCACCAGCTTGATAGTCGAAATAGAGCGGCACACTGGCAAGAAAGGTGGTCAGCGTAACGCCGAAAGCCACTTTCTTGATGAGCACATCTTTCGATCTGTCGATTGCCAACAGGGCGAGGGCTCCCGCCAGGGGCAAGAAGAGAACACAAGACAGCAAACCAGCTCTCCTAAGTGAACAACGACAAGACGACCAGGAGCAAGCCCACGATCATCACGGCGATGTAGGTACGTACGGCACCTGTCGTCGTCGATGCAATGCGTGCACCGAGCCAACGAAAGATATGCCCCGTTGTATTGACTGTATTGTCAATGACCGATCGATCGATGACCTTATAGAACGTGCCATCAGCGAGGCGCTCCAAAGGTTTGGTCACCGATCGGTCATAGAATTCATCAACCCGGTATTTGTCGTTGACCAGGTCATAAAGCTCTTTGTGTTGTTCAGCGTATTCTGCTGGAAGCTCAGGATTGCGCACATAGCAACGGTGGGCAAGAAAAAGACCAGCGACGGCAACCATCACCGAGAGAACGGCTAAGGCTGCTTCAACGGCCATGCCACCGCCATGGGCTTCCTTGGTGCCAAGGACAATTGAAGGCACAGCTTGTTCGACAAAGTGGCCGAAGACGTTGTGCCCACCGAGAAAATGCGGCACGCCCAACAAGCCGACTACGGCGGCCCCCGTTGCCAAGAGGACCAAGACGCCAGTCATGCTCTTCGGCGATTCTTTGATGTGTGACTTGGTGTGCTCATCGGCGCGACAAGATCCCGAAAAGGTCATAAGGATCATGCGCCCCATATAGAGGGCCGTGCAAAAGGCGGCCGCCATGCCCAAGGCCCACAAGAACCAAGCGTGTCCCAGTTTGCTGCTATAGGCCGTCCACAAGATCTCGTCCTTGGAGAAGAACCCGGCAAGCGGTGGAATACCAGCCATGGCGATCGCAGAGATCGTCATCGTGGCGCAGGTAATGGGCATGCGTTTGCGCAGGCCGCCCATTTTTCGCATGTCTTGTTCGTGATGCATAGCGTTGATCACGCTGCCTGACCCAAGGAACAAGCAAGCCTTGAAGAAAGCGTGCGTGACCAAGTGAAAGATAGCCACACTCACCGCACCGAGGCCGACGGCGATAAACATGTACCCCAACTGACTCACGGTTGAATAGGCCAAGACCTTCTTGATGTCGTTTTGGGTCAAGGCGATGGTGCCAGCGAAGAAAGCTGTCAGAGCCCCGATCGTCGAAACAACAACCATGGAAGTGGGCGAAAGAGCATACAAAAAACTCATCCGCGCGATCATGTAGACACCGGCGGTGACCATGGTGGCAGCATGAATCAACGCTGAAACAGGCGTTGGTCCGGCCATGGCGTCAGGTAACCAAACAAACAAGGGGATTTGAGCTGACTTGCCCGTGGCTCCGAAGAAGAGCAATAGACAGGCCGCTGTGGCCACGGATAGGCCGAGGAATCCAGACCCAGAAGTAAAAGCATCCGGGTTCGTCTCAACAAAAGAACGCAACCCATCAAAACTCAATGTTCCAGCAGTCTGATAGATCAACAACATGCCAAGGATGAAACCGGCATCACCGATGCGATTGACAAGAAAAGCCTTCATGCCAGCGGTCGACTTCTCTATGTCGTCCCACCAGAAACCAATCAATAGGTAGGAGCACAAGCCAACTCCTTCCCAGCCAACGAACAACAAGAGCAAATTGTCGGCAAGAATGAGGATCAACATGAAGAACATGAAGAGATTCAGATAGGCAAAGAAACGAGCGTAACCGCCGTCTCCCTTCATGTATCCCGTGGAGTAGACATGAATCAGTGTGCCAATCCCGCACACCACCATGAGCATGACGCAAGTAAGTTGGTCAACAACAAGGTCAACCGAGACCCAGTTGGAACCAGCCAAGATCCAGTCCCAGCCTTGGGCGACAATCTTGCCGTCGCTTATGTTCTTAAAGAGGATTAGACTCATGACGAAGGCCATAAGGGGACCAACAAGCGCCAATCCGCTGAGAACACGATCCGGGAGTATCTTGCCTCGAGTCTTGAGAAGCGCAACGCCTCCACAGACGGTGGCGCCAAGCAGCAAGAAGAGCGGAATCAAGAATACAATCGTTGTCATGAATCAGCCCTTCAGCTCCGAGAGTTCGTCAACGTTCACCCGGTGTCTCAGGCGGAAAACAGCGATCAAGATCGACAAACCAACGGCCGCTTCAGCGGCAGCCAGAGCAATGATGAAAAACACGAAGACGTGACCATCCATTTGTTGGTGCTGACGCGCTAGGGTCACAAATGCCAGAGCCGCCCCGTTCAGCATCAATTCGATACTCATGAACAGCACGATGAGATTTCGCCTGACCAGAAATCCTGCCGCGCCGATCAGAAAGATCAGAGTCGCAACGATGAGATAGGATTGTGTTTCCACTTTCTCTTCCTTAGATCTTCTTCTTGGCCATGACAACAGCACCGACAACGGCCAACAAGAGCAGGACTGAAACCACTTCGAACTGCAACAAATAGTTGCCAAACATGAGCCGCCCAACACTCTTGACCGAACCGAAATTCTCTCCGACTTCGCCAACCGCCTCAAAGTCCGTGCTCAAGATCTGCGCAATGCACAAGAATCCGAGAGGCACCATGGAGAAGAACGCCAGCACCCATCGACGCGGGGGGATTCTCTCCTCCTCAAGCTCACCTTCAGGCAGGTTGAGAAGCATCACAACAAATATCACCAGGACCATGATGGCACCGGCATAGACCAAGATCTGCAGAGCTCCGACAAAAGGAGCGTTGTTCAAGAAGTACATGCCCGCGAGAGCGACAAAAGTCACAATCAGGGACAAAGCACCTCCGAGAGGATTCTTCCGAGTGATTGTCATCAGTGCTCCGATGACAGCCATGGCGGCAAGAATGAAGAAGAGCGTCTTTTCTTCCATCAGACGGGTGGATTCTCGCTTCCGGGGAGGGGTTCGAACGCGAGAAGCTGCTCCTTCGAATAAACAAATTGACTACGATCATAGGCCGGATCAACCGGTCTACCTGTGTCCATGCGAATGGCATCAACAGGGCAGGCCTCGACACACAGTCCGCAGGCCACACACTTGAGTTCATCAATATCGAATCGTTGCGGGAACTTTTCGACGTGCGGATCTGGACTCTCCGCAGAGATAATATGGATACAACCAGCGGGACAGGACGTGGCGCAACACATACACGCGGTGCAGCGTGGCGTGCCATCGTCTTTCTTTAACAGGCGGTGTTGGCCACGAAAGCGCTTGGGAAACGGATTGTGGATTTCGGGGTAGGCGACGGTGGGCATCTTGTCGATGCTACGCAAGTTTTTCCACAAATGACCAATGGTGATTTGCATGCCCTTGAGAAGCTCTGGAAAGAAAAGCTTCTCAGACAGAGTCATCCGCGCGCCGGCTTTCTTGTTGAGATCAAATTCGGACATCGCTTACTCCCCTACCACAGGCCCAATTTGACTAGGATCCCAGTCAGGAAAATGTTGGCCAGACCAATAGGAACAAGAATCTTCCACCCGAGGGCCATGAGCTGGTCGTAGCGTATCCTCGGCAACGTCCAACGTACCCAGACAAACAGCCAGCAGAAGAACAGAGTCTTCGCCATTAGTGAGGCAAAACCAACCAAGCTACCCAGGACAGATCCAGAGGTCACGCTGAGCACACCGCCCCAAAGCATGTAGACGGCCAAGGCACCGAGTGCCGGGCCAAAACCCATCAAGACACTCAAGACCAAACCTTCGTTCTTGCGCGAGTCGCGCCAAACGAGTTTATTCTTCCCGTGCCATTTCAGCAGCCGGAGCCCCATCAACGTGCCAACGATCATGACACCCCAGAGGACCACTTTGGCAATCAAGGCGGCGTTTTCAGGGTCGGCGAGTGTTTGTGTACTCACCCACGGTACCTGGTAGCCACCAAAGAAACAGGTGGAAAGGACAAGAGCCACAACCACCATGTGGATGTACTCTGCCATGAAGAAAAGGGCGAATTTCACCCCACCGTACTCGACATGAAAACCAACAATCTCCGATTCGCCTTCCGCCATGTCAAAGGGCGTGCGATTGGTTTCGGCAAATCCGGCGATCAGAAAGAGCAGAAAGCCGATGGGCTGCAGAAAGATCCCCCACCGTGGCAGAACCATCAAGAAGGTCCCACTTTGAGCTTCGACCATGCCACCGAGGCTTGGTGTCCCGTAGACCATGAACAAACCAACGACAGCAAGTCCCATCGAAAGCTCGTAGCTAATCATCTGGGCCGTGGCCCGCATGGCGCCCATGAGACTGTACTTGTTGTTTGAAGCCCAACCCGCCAAGGTGACGGCATAGACCCCAACCGACGAGACAGCCAACATTAGGAGAATGCCCAAATCAGCATCCAGAGCTTGGATTTGATAACTCTCGCCGAAAATCGACATCTT
>JAJRYU010000523.1 GCA_024275615.1 Planctomycetota bacterium | reverse complement strand
CGGATTCTTGTCGCTCGCATGACCGACTGTTTTCTGGTTGTGTTCGACTCGGAGCAGATGAGTCGATTGGTGACCACAATTCAATGAATGAGGTGGGCTAGCGTCCGAATAGTCGGCCAAGCAGAGATGGTTTCTTGGATGTTGCCAGACTTGTCGTGGCTTGCCTGCATGCTTGCGCTACGACGTGGGCGTCGGCGATTCGCTCCAAGGGATCGTTCGCCAACAATCCAAGAACGACGTCATCAAGGCAACCGTTCGCGTGTCCAAACGACGAGGGTCGTTTTGGCGCTCCTCGAGGCATTTCGCCGGTCAAGCTTTGGTACAGCATAACACCTACAGCATAGAGGTCCGCGCGGTGGTCGACATTCCGGGACGAAAGTGCTTGTTCCGGTGCCATGTAGAGAGGAGTTCCCAACATTTGATGGGTCTTTGTCAGTCGTGATCCATGAGAAGCGCCTTCAAGTTTCGCCAGTCCGAAATCGGCGACTTTCGCGTGTCCGCGCTCATCGACTAGGATATTTTCTGGTTTGATATCACGATGGATGACATTCAATTCGTGGGCGTAGCCAAGAGCATCACAAACTTCGGCAATGATCTCCACGGATCTTACCAACGGCACACTCTGATCGGCCAAGACATGGTCAAAACTTCTGCCAGAAATATGCTCCATGACGATGTAAGACAAGTGGCAATCGGTTTGACCGAAATCATGAATCATGACGATGTTTGGATGATGAAGCTTGGCCATGGTCTGAGCTTCCACCATGAAACGATCGGCTAGGACACCATGGAGATCTGGGTGAGGGGTAAGCACTTTGACAGCCACCAAGCGGCTGAGTTTTTCTTGAAGGCCAGTGAAGACGATACCCATGGCACCGGCACCGACGACCGACTCTATGCGAATAGATGAAAGCGCCGAACGCAAACGCTGTTCAATGTCAGACTGGTCAGGCGCGAACTCTTCACCTTCATCGAAGAAGAAAGAGCCTTCGCAAAACTTCTTCGCTTCAACAGCCTTGATCTGGCAGGTGAAGCAAAGACCATCAACAGATTCGCTCACAGTCGACGAGCCACATGCTTGGCATTTTCGTTTGTCTCTCAAAGAAATTCTCCGGTTGGAACACATCGAGTCCCAATGGCGCGGTCGGTGAATTGCCTAACGCGCATAGTACGCTTTTTCGCAAGCTCTCGCTTATATTTTGTCGCCTTGTCTCATATCTGCGCTAACCTGACTTCCGCACAAGCGTTAATGCAGCCCACATGAGCTGCGTGATGGACGCGCCGGTCCAGGCGAATATGCCGGTTCCTGAGAATTCGTCCTCAGCGATTCGTTTCTCTTTCTGCACCATTGGGCATGAAGTAGATTCCGCCCATCATGGCCAATCCGAGATTGACTGGGCTTCCAAACTCCTCCGATGCGCAATCAGAATATTGACAGTTTCTTGACATCTTGGTGACAGGTGCGGTTAGTTTCTGGTCATGCGTGGTCGCCGATCCAAACTTACCTGGCTCTTGGGGCTGGTTCTCTTTTCTGCAGCCGGATTGGTGGCGTTCGGAGTCAT